>CAZRYP010000157.1:0-5988 GCA_964604295.1 uncultured Treponemataceae bacterium | reverse complement strand
GAGAGCGGGTACGCCGGGCATCAGATGGCGCTGGTAGAGAGTCGCTCCTTCTGCCCGATCTCGAATGCCTGCTCCGAAATCATCCTTTCCTTTTCCTCTATGAGCGCCTTGACCACGTCGCCTATCGACACGAGTCCGGCCAGCGAGCTCTTATCCCTGACGGGAAGGTGCCGGAAATGATTGTCCGTCATGAGGGTCATGCACGCGTCGATGGTCGTGGACGGAGAGGCGAAGACGATCTTCCTGGTCATCATCTCCCCCACCTTGGAAGTATCGCAGCTGTAGCCCTTCAGCACGATCTTCCTGGCAAAATCCCTCTCCGAGAAGATGCCCGCGACATCGCCGTTTTCCTGGAGCACGAGTATAGCGCCGATATTTCGTTCGGCCATGATTTCCAGGGCTTCAATCACCGGTGTCTCCGGTTTCACGGAAACAACAGCAGTGCCTTTTTTATCGAGAATATCCTTCACTGTACTCATGGTTTCCTCCTTGGCTAAAAGTATAGACACTCGTCGGTCTAAGGCAAGGCCCCCCGTGATACATGGAAATTATGTGCCTACCGCAGACATTATTTTGTATTTCGTCAAAATCCATAGTATACTGCTCAAAGGGATTCTTCTGCGGCATTCATTGGGCGGCAAAAAAGGAATCCCAACAGGAGCGCGCATGAACAGTCCTCTCCTTTCGGCACCCTTCGAGACCGCCCGACGCTTTCCGGAGCGTCTTTCCCACAAATGGAAGATCAAGGACAAGACCAACAGCCGCCGATATGCCGATTTCGCGCATACCATACGGGTCCTGACGGCCGGGCTGAAGTCCGCCGGAGTCTCCAGGGGCGACCATGTCGGCTTCTTCGTCAACAATCGGTTCGAATGGATCTGCACCGACTACGCGCTGATGGCCCTCGGCGCCGTGAGCGTGCCGCGCGGTTCGGATACGGCGCCCAAGGAAATCGAATTCATCTTCCGCCATTCCGATTCGCGCCATCTCATCGTCGAGAGCGTGGAACAGCTCGCCGAGCTCGACAAGGTGTTCGAGGCTTCGAACTGGGATCGCTGCGCCGCGATCTTCATCGTCGAACCGGGCGACAGGAGCGCCGTTCCGGCACGGCTTTCCGGGAAGACGCGGTTCTACGACGAGCTCCTCGCGGAAGGCGAGACGGCATTCGCCCTCGAACCCGACCTCGTGGAAAAGCTGGATGCCCGGATCAAGCCCGGCGACCTGCTTACGATCGTCTATACCTCGGGCACGACGGGGAATCCCAAGGGCGTCATGCTTTCACAGGCCAATTTTGTCCAGAATCTCGTGGCCAATACGCCGAGGCTTCAGATCGATATAGAGAAGGCCGAAACCACTGTCGTCATGCTCCCTTCCTGGCATGTCTATGAAAGAGCCTTCGAGTATTGCGGCATAGCCTCGGGGCTGACCTTCGTCTATTCCTCGGCGGGCCGTTTCGCCTCTGATCTCGGGGCGGAAAAACCCCAAGTTCTCATCTCCGTTCCCAGGGTATGGGAGTCTGTCCATCAGAAGCTCATCAAGGCATTCAGCGAAATGCCCGCCGGGAAGCGAAATCTCGTGTTGGGCCTCATCAAGAACAACCAGGCATGGATGACGTCGGCGCTCTACCTGAAGGGCTGTTACATTTCCCTGCACGACCGCTCGCCGGTCGAGAAGATCCTGGCCGCCCTCTGGCATGCCCTGCGCATCGTCACGCTCTGGCCCGGCCACAAGCTGGCTGGGCTCCTCTTCAAACCTTTCCGCGAGAAGGTGGGCGGACAGCTGCGCCTCGCGACCTGCGGCGCCGGATCCCTCCCCAAGTACTTGGACGAGATCTTCAACGCCATAGGCATCACTCTCATCAACGCCTACGGCATGACGGAATGCGCGCCCGGGATATTGTCGCGGCAGGTGGACAGGAACACCTTCGGATCGACGGGCCTTCCCTTCGACAATACCGAGGTGGAGATACGGCTGGAAGACGGATCGATCGCAGGAACCGGAGTAAAGGGAGTGCTCTTCGTTCGGGGTCCGCAGGTCATGTCCGGATACTACAAGAATCTCGAGGCGACCATGGCGGTCCTCTCGCCAGACGGATGGCTGAATACGGGCGATCTGGCGGTACGTTCGGAAAACGGCGAGTTCATCATCGTAGGCCGGGCCAAGGATACCATAGTCCTCATGGGCGGAGAGAATATCGAACCTGAGCCGATCGAGGAGAAGCTGAAGGAGAGCGTCTACATAGACCACGCGGTCGTCATCGGCCAGGACCAGAAGCAGATATCGGCCATCGTGGCCATCAACGAGGAAGAGCTCATGAAGCTGGCTGCCGAGCTCAAGCTGTCCAGGAACGAGATCGTGACGAGCGGGTCGGCTTCCATCGAAAACGACCTGATCTACAACGCTCTCCTCAAGGAAGTGAACTCCCTCATCACGAAGGAGCATGGCTTCAAGCCTTTTGAGAAAATCACGAAGATATTCCCCGTACTTAATGATTTCTCGGTGGGCAAGGAACTCACCCAGACCCTGAAGGTCAAGCGCAAGTATGTGGAGGAAAGGTTCAACAACCTTGTGGACAAGTATCTGAAAGGCGGCAACAAGGGTTCGAAATAGCGGGGAAGACTGCGGTCCGGGGGCTATCAGTCCGACTTCCCGGACCGCGCAGGGGCTATTTGTTCTGTCCGGGAGCGAATGGGGCAGCGCTCTGCTGTCCGGTCAGTTTCTTGGCCTGCCCGGGCGGAAGCAGCTTCCTCCTCTCGAGGAAGACGCAGGAAGACACTGAAGCCGAAAAAAAGACGAGTGCCGCGAGTCCGAGCATTCTGGCGCGAAGTTTCATTGGATACCCTCCTTCAGGATATTCGAGGTTTTCATGGAATGACTTTTCTTGAGGATTTGTTATCGTGTTGCGATGCCTGTAGATAAGATACGCAAAAAAGACGCGCGCGGTTGCGGAGAATTTCGTTTATATGTCGAAGGCGGTTCTAGACTATGGAAATCGCGAATCCCGGGAATTCCTTCCGGAACTCCTCATCCGCCCGCCGCTGGATACCGATGCCTATCACATCATTGACGGCGAGGCATGCGGGACAATGGCCGGCGGGATAGCCTATGGCGAGGGTGAGTTCTATGCTCTTGTCCTTTTCGCTGTAGCGCACCTTCGAGACAAGTCCCAAGTCGACGATGGGAACATCGGACTGGGGTTCTTTTACGCGAGACAATGCAGCATCGATCTTTCTCTGGATTTCCGGGTCCATTCTCGCCTCCTTCTATCTGAAATACTCGGGGCAGAGTTCCAGGAATTTCTTGAGGTTGGCCTCAATCGCGCCCTTTCTGGGCTTGAGATACAGGAAAAAGGTTTTATTGTCGTCAAAACAGCAGAAGTGGGAAAGGGTCGAGGGATCGGGCATCGATTCCAGGCTCCGCTTCAGGGCCGGAAGCAGGTTCCCTCCGCGCCACAGGAGGACGAAAGTTTTTCCCCCCAGCGACATTTCCTCACGTTCCATCCGCTCGATTCCGTCTATCTTGGCGCGCTTCAAATGTCCTTTCTCGATTACATGCCCTTCGCCCGCAAGCTTCTTTTCGGTGAAGAGGTTGATGAAGAAGCGGTCGCGGTTGCCGATGAGGTAGGTGAAGGGAATATAGAGAAGAGAGTGGCGGGGGATGAAGGTAAAAGACCCCTTGGCTTCCTTCCATGGGTCGCGCAGCTTGTAGACGAAATTGTAGCCTATCACGCCGCCGATATTGACATAGTTCGTGTCCTTGGGCTTGAAGACTTCTTCGGCCTGCGCCGACATCTGCTTGCCGAGCCAGCGATTTTTTCTCGTCCCCAAAATGTACTGGGCTGAACCCGCGATTCCCAGCATGAGAAGCGGTATAAGGTAGGGTACATCCATTATTGCGCATTCCTCTCTTTTGAAGTGTTGTCGAGGCTTTTGATAAAATAATCGGCGATGGCTTCCGCTCCTATGCCGAGAAGATCCTCCCTCGTCGAGATACCTTCACGGGAGAAATCATAGATGAACTGCGGATAGCGGGCAAGGGAAGGATTCTGCTTCCATTCCATGTCCGAAACGCCCTGCTTGTTTATACAGATGGCTGCCATGGGTATGCCTAGCTTGGTAAGTTCTTCCTGGATTCGCAGGGCCTCGTCCACCGAAAGCTGATCGGGATTCACGATGACGGAAATGAAGCTTTCGCAGGCAAAAAGGTGCTCCAGGCTCTGCAGTCTCGCTCCTATGCTCTTGAGCTGTCCGTAGACCTTGTCATCGTCCTTGTCCACACAGCTCTCGGCCACCGGCGAGTCGGGATTGAGCTTGGAGATGGTCTGCCGCTTCTCCAGGATGGTTTCTCTCAACTTGCCGAGTTCCTTGACCCAAAGGCCCGAAATTCTCGGGAGGGAAAGAAAGCGCATGGAGAGGGCGGTGGGCGGGGTGTCGAAGACAACGATGTCATACAAGGGACTCAGCCTGCAGTGAATGTCCTCTATGGCCCAGAGGACGGCATACTCCTCGGTGCCTGGAGCGTACTTCAGTATGTTGAAGAATCCATCGAGATTGAGGGTCACGTTATAGGAATAATTGGCCTTGAGCTGTTTCCGGCTGTCGGAGAGATATTTGTCCACCCAGTATACCAAGTCCACTTCGAGGGCGTCCAGATTGGTTTCGACATTTTTCGCCTTGCCGCCCAAGGGCAGATCGAGGGCATCGCCCAGGTTGTGGGCAGGGTCGAGGGAGGCTATGAGCACTTTCTTGCCCTTTCTGGCCAGGTTCAAGGCGAAGGCGCTCGAGAGAGTGGTTTTTCCCACACCTCCCTTGCCCAGAAAAAACACGGTTCTGTTCATGATATTTCCTCAGCCCACTTCAAGCATGCCGGCGAGCGCGCCGATGGGGTCCTGGGCGAGATCCGTTCGTGAAAGCAGCATGAGCAACTCCCTTTCCATATAAGGGAGAAGTTCCACCGCTATGGGAGAGGGAGGAGAAGGCAAGCCGGCAAAGCTCCCCAGTACGAGGAGGGCAAATATATTCTCCAGCTCGTGGGTTTCGAATTCGAGTATGCTTGTCGCCTTTTCCCGGTTGATTTGGGTGAAAATCCTTATGGCGGATCGTGTAAAATGTCCGAGCTTCGAAAGCATCTGGAGTCCCTTTTTAGGAGGCTGGGCGCCCTGCCTTCAGCCGGCGGGCTCAGGTGTGACTATACTACCATGAGGCTCGCGCGGGCAAGCGAGTCCTGTTGCGTCATCCAAGAAAAAGAGTCCGGAAGCTCAGGTGCCTCCGGACTCTCGGGAATCCATGAAAACCTTCAGCCGCGCACATGAAGCGCGCCGGGAGGCTCCAACGAAATTATTTGGCGAATTCCGCCGTCTTCCAGCTCTTCCTGAAGGCGAACATCATGATGAAACTGAGAACAAGCATGAAGAGGTTGATGGCGCCGACCACCACGCCGGTGATGACGTTCATCGACTTTGCCATATCGATGAAGAAGACAGGGATGATCACCACTTCGTACCAGATGAGGGCGACGGTGACCGTGAACCACAGCAGGTAGGCCGGGACAAGGACCATGTTGATGTATTTGGGATCGAGCTTCTTCTTGACCCACATGGCGATTGTGAGCATGACGATCGAGGCCAGAAGCTGGTTGGCTCCGGAGAAGGCCGGCCAGATGACGGTGTAACCGCCGCTTCTGGCGAGGAAAATGCCGACCGCCGCGATGATGATGGAAGCTACCCACTTGTTGCCGAAGAAATTATGGACGGCCGGATTCTTTTCCTTGAGAGGCAGGACCATCTCCTGGATGATGTAGCGGCCGAGGCGATTCGTGGTATCCAGGGTCGTGAGGGCAAAGGTCGATACCCATACCGCGGAGAAGAGGGTCATGAAGCCCTTGTTGAGGAAGGGAATCTGCGTGCTGACCATCGTGGCGAAGGATTGGACGAAGCGTCCGAGGGCGGGGGTGGTCATGAGCTTGTCGCCGAGGGCGATGGCGCCGAAT
>CAZRYP010000156.1:0-5999 GCA_964604295.1 uncultured Treponemataceae bacterium | reverse complement strand
CTCGCCGGTCAGAAGGTTCATGCCACTATTTCCTACTATTTCCCACAATTTTCCACTACAGGTTCATTTTACCCCTTAAAACGTTCGTGTCAACGAAGCGGGGAGACAAAGAATAGACAGAAACAATATTTTTTCGCAGATGAGCTACACGAATGTATAGCTATGGACGGAGAAAGGAGGAATCCGGCCGCTGCGCGGGGGAAATGGGAAAAAGCTTATGTCAGGAAAGGATTTGCGTCGACGCGTCAGGCCAGGAGTTCGCGTGCCAGCCCCTGGAGGGAAGCCGCGTCGACCCTGGGGTGCGCGAAGATCCTGATCCTTCTGAGGGAATGGACGAGGCTCTTCAGCGATTCGGGACCGAAGAGCTGCGATCTGAGGGGAAAGGCCTCCCTGCCCGCGCTCGTCCTCACGAGGAGCTTGGATTCGAAGTCTATGGGTTCGGGAATATCGATGACTATATCCGTTTCGCCCAGGTTCGCGGCCATGGCCAGCGCCGATTCGGCCTCGAGGCGCTTGCCCAAGTCGTTGAGGTCGGCGTGGATCATGTTCGCGGGATCATAGGCCATCTCGCCCGCGAGGCTGTATATCCGGCCCGCGAAAGCATCCCTCGCCGGCTGGCAGGAATAGTCGGCGCTTTCGGTCATCAGCTTCCTGAAGCCCGCGTCATCGAGTCCGTAGAGGCTTTCCGCGGCCAGGAGCCCCTTGCCGAGGGCCATCAGCACGGATTTTTTGACCATCGATGTCGCCGACCGCACCGAGGAGTGCCAGTAGACCGACTTGTACATCTGGTATTTGGAGAAGAGGAGGGCTTCGACGCTCATCTCGCCGCGCGGGTCCACGGTGAGCCTGTCGTCGTCTACATGAATGCGGCGGAGGATGAAGTCCGCGTCCTGGATGCCGTAGGGTACACCGCAAAAGTACGCGTCCCTCGTGAGGTAATCGATCTTGTCGGGATCCAGGACCCCGGAGAGGATTCGGCGGTACAGGAGCGTTTCCCTGTCGTCGGGAAGGAATCGGTCCCTGTCGATAATGGCGGCCACCTGCTCCGGATCGGCTCCGCACTCCAGGATGGACGAGCGCAGGGGTTCGCGGAGGACAAGATCCCCTGCCAGGGCTTCGTGGGGAGCCAGGGGCAACTCCTTGAGGGAGTGCGCGAAAGGATAATGCCCGAGGTCGTGGAAAAGGGCCGAAACCAGGAATGAGCGCAGCCCTTCGGGCGTCGCGAAGGAAATCTGTCCCCGTTCGACCAGGGATATGGCCATGCGCCTCGCCAGATAGTAGACGCCTATGCTGTGGGCTTTCCTCGTGTGCGTCGCTCCCGGATAGACATGGGCGACCGGTCCCAGTTGCCTTACCCCATCCAGGACCTGGAAGGGGGGGCTGCGCGTGAGGGCGAAAAGAGCCTCGTCGAAATGGATGTCCCCCCAGACCGGATCGCGTATGACGGCGTCGAATTTTTGCGAAATCGAAAGCAGAAGGCCAAGATCCGCCATGATGCTCCTTGGGTGACGGCGCTGCCCGGGGAAGGGAGGGGCCGCTACCATCTGTCTAGCATAGTAGCCCGGCTCCCGCAAGAGGAGGGCATCCATGGAGGGGCCGTCGGCTCGATTGAGGAAGAGGCCGGAATTTGCTATTCTTGCCCATGCACTTCGTCAGGGGAAAGGCTTACCTCGCCGCAAGAGGCTTTCTCGACCATCTTCTCGGGGAACTGCCCGGGCATTCGCGCGTGGATGGGGAACTCGTGGGATGCTGGAGCGGGGACCAGGCCGACCCGGAGGAAGGGATTCCCGGAAATGTCTATTGGGCGCGCAATGTCTGGCTCGAACCCTTCCTCGTCGAGTTCGATTCGATATCCCAGGCGGCGAAAGCCCTGCGTTCCATCCAGAGGAACTGGGCTCCCTACCCTACCCGGCTGCACAGGCGCACGGCCCTCATCGCCGAAGCCCTCCCGCACATCCCCCTCAAACCCAAGGCCTTTCCCTTTCCCCTGCCCGGATCCCCGATGGGAAGCTTCACCCTTATAGACGAACACCTCCTCCTCGGATCGGCCGCCTGCTCGAGTCCCTTTCCCAACGGCGAATTCGACTTCGTGGAAGACAAGGTCGAGCCGCCTTCGCGGGCATACAGGAAACTATGGGAGGCCTTGCTCTACGCGGGCAGGCTGCCGGGTCCCGGCGACCTCTGCCTCGACGCGGGCGCCAGCCCAGGCGGCTGGACCTGGGCGCTGGCCGGGCTGGGCGCCTCTGTCCTCGCCATCGACAGGGCTCCGCTCGCGGAGTCCGTGGCGGCATTGCCGGGCGTGCGCTATATGAGGCACGACGCCTTCACCCTTCGTCCTTCCGAACTGGGTCCCGTCGACTGGCTGTGCTCCGACGTGATCTGCTACCCCGAAGCCCTTTTGGACTGGGTTTCGGCCTGGAGGGAAGCGGGCCTGGCCAGGAATTTCATCTGCACGATCAAGATGCAGGGATCCTCATTCGACAGGACGGTGACCGACAAGTTCGCGGCCCTGCCCGGATCCAGGGTCATGCATCTCTGGCACAACAGGCATGAACTCACCTGGATCTGCGTGGAGGACCCCCGAGGCGGCTGAGCCCCTCTTCCGCGAACGGACGGATCCTTCAGTCGTCCTTCCGCGAGAATCTGGCCTTCATCCTCGCGAGCATGTCCAGGCGAAGTTCCTCCTCGGAGCGGGCGCTCTCGGCGGGATCCTCCTTCCGAAGCAGTCCTTCGGGCAGCTCCCGCAGGAAGGGAGAAGGAGCGGTGTCGACGGCCTGCATGCGCAGCTTCCGTCTGAGGCATCGGCTCAGGAACAGCCTTTCCCTCGCCCTGGTCAGGGCTACGTAGAAGAGCCGCCTCTCCTCCTCCAGATCCCCTCCGCCATCCTCGATGGACCTCGAATGGGGAAGGATGCCTTCCTCGCAGCCGGGGATGAAGACGACATCGAACTCGAGCCCTTTGGCCGAATGTATGGTGAGGAGGCTGATCTTGCCGTCCTCGTCCTCCATGTCGTCCCTCGTGACGAGGGCGACGCGCGCGAGATACGCGAAAAGGCCCTTGTCCAGGGTATCCGGATCTTTCTCCCAGCGTTCGATGGAGGCCGCCAGAAGTTCTATGTTCCTGAACTTCCAGGCCGCCGTCTTTTCGTTGGCCTTGAATTCCTCGAGGAGGTAGTGCCAGTAGCCGATCTGGCCGACCATATCCCGAAGACAGGCGGAAACCGGCTTCCTTCGCGAGAGAAGCGCTTCGCGGAATCCTTCGAGGAAGACGAAGAAGGCCATGGCTTCCTTCACCGACTTGACGCCCGCGAGGGAATCTCCCGATCTCTCCATGATTTCGAGGGCGGTATGGATTGACATCGTGCGAGAATGCGAAAAGGCCCTTATTTTCTCGAGCCCCGCCTTCCCGATGCCTCGCCTGGGCGCGTTTATTATCCTCAGGACACTCATGTCGTCATCCAAGTTCGCCGCGGCCTTGAGGTAAGCGATCATGTCCCGCACTTCCTTGCGCTGGTAGAAGGAAGGACCTCCCGAAGTCCTGTAGGGCAGTCCCGCTTCCATGAGGGTTTCCTCTATCACCCTCGCCTGCGAGTTGGTCCTCACGAGAATGCCGAAGGAGTCCCAGGGACGAGCTTCGGCTATGCGCATCCTCTTCATCCGCTCCACGATGTTCCCGGCTTCCTCCGCCTCATCTTCCGCCTCGTCCATGACGAGGGGGAGCCCCTTCCCGCTCCCCGGCGACCAGAGGTTCTTCTTTTTTCTCTTAACGTTGTGCGATATCAAAGAGTTGGCCGCTTCAAGTATCATCGGCGTCGATCGGTAATTCCTCTCCAGCTTGATCTCGACCATACCCGGATTGTCGTTTTCGAACTTCTCCATGTTCCCGAAATTCGCTCCCCTCCATGAATAGATGGACTGGTCGTCGTCGCCGACCGCGCAGATGTTTTCGGAAGCGAAGGCGCGCACGAGCCCGTACTGCTGGAGGGAGGTGTCCTGGAACTCGTCTATCATGACGTAGCGGAAGCGCTTTCTGAGCGCCTCGGCCGACTCCGGGAATTCCCTGAAAATCTCGAGAGGCATGGCGATGAGATCGTCGAAATCGACGGCGTTGTATACGCGCAGGGTCCTGCGGTATTCGTCGAAAAGCCCGGGAAAGGCATCGGCCTCCCCTGTCTCCGCGCCGCCACCGCCGTTGGCTCCTTCGCCCGCGACGCGCGACGCGGAGTCCCTCACCGATCCCGAGAAGCCTGTGCGGAGCGCGGAAATATGGGCTGCGGCGCGTGCCGCGTCGAAGCTTTCCATGCCGTAGCCGAGCTCCCTGGCGCATTCCCTGGCGGCTTGCATCCTGTCCTGCTCGTCGTAGATGGTGAAGTTGTCCCTCCAGCCGAGCCTGTGGGCTTCCTTGCGCAGAATCCAGGCTCCGAAGGAGTGGAAGGTCGAGACTATGAGATTGCGCAGGGGAAGACCTGTGAGTTCCCTCGTCCTCTGAGCCATCTCCTTCGCCGCCTTGTTGGTGAACGTGAGGGCCAGTATGGATTCCTGCGCCACGCCGCGGGAAAGCAGGCGGGCGATCCTGTAGGTGATGACCCTCGTCTTCCCCGAACCGGCGCCGGCGATTATGAGAAGGGGGCCTTCGGTCGTGGTCACGGCGCGATACTGTTCGGGGTCCAGTTCGGAGGAAAAATCGATATTCATGGCATCCTTGGTGCGAGTCAGCGCTGCTTTGCCCGGTTTATGTCAGATGGCCTTGAAGAAGATGGTTTTAGCCCCGGCTCCCAGGATGCCGACGAGGGCGGTGACGATGATGCCCGCGATGATGACGCCGCCCGCTATGGCGACGCAGGCCTTCCTTTTTCCCATCCCGAGGATCCAGGCGCCCAGGGCTCCCGTCCAGGCCCCGGTTATAGGCAGGGGAATAGCCACGAAGACCAGGAGACCCCAGTAGCCGTATTTTTCCACCTTGGCATGGACCTTGGCCCTCGTACTTTCGACGATCCGGTCAAAAAATCCCTTGTACCAGGCCAACCTGTAGAACAGGTGGTGGAAGGTCGAGAGGAAGGCGAAGGCCAGGAGGGGCACGAGGACGTTGACCGCGGTACAGATCAAGGCCGCCGAAAGCAGGTCCCTTCCCCTCATGACGGCGAAGGGGATGGCGCCCCTCAGCTCCGAAATGGGAAGGAGGGCGAGGAGGATCGATAGAAGGGTGGTCGTCGTATCCATTGCGCCTGAGTATAGCCGGTTTGGCGAAGCTGTAGAAGGAGGAAAGCTCCTCTATTCCGGCTTGCCCGAGAGAAAATCCACGGCCTTCCTGAAGAACTCCTGGGGGTCGGGGCGCAGCCAGACGATGCCGGGGAGGGCTTTCAGGAATGTCATTTGCCTCTTCGCGTACTGGATCGTATGGAGCTCGACGGCTTGGGCGATCTCTTCCGGTGAGGAGCCATCCATGGAGAAGAACTCCCTGTAGCCGATCGCCATGAGTCCGGGGCAGGAAGGCCCGTAGCCTGCCTTCCTCAAGGCTTCCACTTCGCCCTCGAGGCCTGCTTCGAACATCGTCCGCACCCGGGAGCGGATCCTCATCCTCAGTTCCTCGCGCGGCCGCTCGATTCCGATCACGAGGAATTCCCAGTCCTTTCTCGGCGCGGCGGAAGGGGCGAAAAGGGAAGGAGGCCGGCCGCTTGCCCGCAGTATTTCCACGGCTCTCGTAAGCCTGTAGATATCGTTCGCGCCTATGCGTGCCGCCGATTCGGGATCCGCCGCCCCCAATTCGTTCCTGAGGACTGAAGCCCCCAGCCGCTCCAGATCGGACGCGACCGCTTCCCTTGTCGCGGGAGTCGAGGCCGGAGCCGAGGAGGTCCCGCAGAGAAAATTCCTGACATAGAAGCCCGTGCCGCCGGACACTATGGGGAGCAGGGCCTCGTCCGCGAGCGATTTGCAGAGGGAATCGGCGAGGCGGACGAATTCTCCCGCCGTGTATTGCTCGTCGGGATTCCTGATATCGAT
>CAZRYP010000155.1:566-6042 GCA_964604295.1 uncultured Treponemataceae bacterium | reverse complement strand
TCTCCCGCGCGACGTGGCGATAGAGATGGCGGCCCAGACCGTGCTCGGCGCCGCCAGGACCGTCCTTGTCACGGGAGAGCATCCCGCGAAGCTGAAGGCTCAGGTGACGACACCCGCCGGCGTGACGATAGACGGCATCATGGAACTCGAGGAAGGCGGACTGCGAGTCACTCTCATCAAGGCTGTCGTCAAGGCTACGGAGAGAGCGCGCCAGCTGCTCCACAAATAGCGCCGCGATGGGCCGACCGGCCCTGATTCAGCGTCCTCGTTCCCCGGTTCCGGGCCGATTCCCTTCCCCGGACTTTCCCTATTCCCTGCTCAGGATCGAGGTGAGAAGCTCGCGGACCCTTGCCGGCAGGGGCAGGGACTTGCCCAGGGTCTTGCTTCTCGGCGCGATCTCCGAAAGGACTTTCTGCGCGAAAATCTGCGCTCTTCTGGTCAATTCGTTGGTGGAGAGAGGGGATGCGGCCTCGAGGGCGTCCAGTATCTTCTTGCCCTTGCTCGAGGCGACGCTCGAGAAGAGCCTGTCGTGGGCTATGGGTTCCATGGCCTGGATGAGCGACGCCGCAAGCTTCGGATCCATGTTGGAAATCACGGCTTTCAGTACATGCGCGTCCAGTTCGAGGATGAGATTGGATATGTCGGCCACGAGGTTCTCGTCGACATCCATGGTCCAGTTTTCCTCTTCCTTCCCCATCGATTCGGAGGACTCGCCGTGCAGCGAGGTGAACAGTTCCAGGAAGGCGTTCTGCGCATCGGAGAGTTCTTCGGACGAGAGCCTGTTCCTCCCGTTCCTGATGTCCCAGTCCAGAAGGATTCCGCCGAGAGGGGTATAGGCCAGCGATTTGACATAGTCGGCGGTTTCCTTCGGACAGCCCGCGAGCGTGGCCGCCACGAGCTGGGGACCGGCGAGGCGGATCGCCAGGGCCAGCGGGCCGGGAGCTTCGTTCTTGCCCGGTATCATCTCCGGCAGATCCCCGGGGATTATCAGTTCCTCGTCCCGGTGCTTTTCCTTGCCGAAATGCTCGAGCAGCCATTTTTCGGTCGCGTCGAAGACGGAAAATCCGAGGAAGGCCGTCATCGCCCGCATGATGACTATGGGGTGGGTATTCCTGAGAGCCAGGTCCGTGCCCTTGATGAGCATCTCGGCCTCGCACTCCTCCTGCGGGTCGGATTTTCCGAGGAGGCCGGCGGTGACGAAGGCCGATCTGATGTAATCCACCGGCGAGGCCGAGGCGATGAGGGAATAGGCGAACTTGTGGAGCTTCTTCTTTTCATCGTGCATCGCGGCGAAGAGCTGTTCCTTCCCGCCGTTCTGGTAGAGGCCTATGGTGACGACGAAGCGCTTGGCCGATTCGAGAAGGGCGGCGGTTTTTCTCTGGCTGGACGCGAACATCGTGGGCCAGATCTCGGCCGAGCCTTCGTCAGCCTTTTTTTGCCCTGTCTGAAGGGCTTCGGCGATTTTTCCCTGCCTGAAGAGCAGGGCATGGGAGCGGCACAGGGAGTTGATGATCATAGGGAGCTTTCGCCGTTCTCCTGATCCAGGGAGCGGAGAAGGGAAAAGGCCTTTTCGGCGCCGCAGTATGCCGCGAGCTTCCTCAGCAACAGTTCCCGCTGATCTCCGGCCGCCATGCCGAGCAGGGCTTCGACATAGACGCACTGCGTGAGGAATTCGAAGCCGGTCGAGGTGCTGGTGGACAGGTAGATCGCGAGGATTTCCTCGAGAGCCTCGACGGAAAGTCCCTCGGCGATCAGGCGAAATCCATAGGTCAGCATCGTGGGTTCCGAGCTGGGGCTGGCCGCGATGAGGGGCTTGATTCCCTCTCTCCTGGCCTTGTCGGAAATGGCGAGCAAATACTGGATGATGGAGGGAAGGGCCGCTTTTTCCTTTTCGGAACAGGCCAGTCGTTTTGTAAGCTCAGCGTTCCAAAGTATCATCGGAGGCTCCGGGGTCCAAATGTGGCGGACAGTTTTAAAATTTTATCGATGGCTATAATATACGGCTCCTTTCCGATCCTGACAATGGCGGAAAATCTCGGCCGCGACGGTTTGCGGCTCCTCCCTGTCCGCTTCGCAATGGAAAATTGCCGCCCCGCCGAGGCTCCTTTCCCCGCTCCCGGACAGCCGGTCCAAGAAGGCCTTTTCGAGGCCGGGACGCATCGTCACCAGGAGGGGGCAGTCACCATGGTCGAGGAGCCATGCGACAGTCGGGAAGAAGCCCTTTCCTTCATCGGCTTCCAGCGGCCCGATCTCGTCGACGAGCACGGGACCGCAGCCTTTTTCCACGGCTGCCTTGGCCCTGTCCCGGGCCCAGGAAAAAGCCGGTTCTGAAAACCGGAAGGGTGGATAGGGGAATTCGGAGCCGGATCCGGGAACCGAGGCCGCCCTGGATGCCAGGGGTCTCTCTTCGTCGGCGTCCAGGTCGTGCAGGGTGAGGGAAACCGGGATTCCCCCGGGATCCCTGAGGTTTTCCTCGATGATGGCGAAGGGCCGGAGGGAACCGGCCTTCAGCAGGGCGAAGAGCTTCTTGCAGAAGGTGGTTTTCCCCGATCGCATGGGGCCAGTGACGATGAAGAGTTCGCGCATGGGGCATTCTCCCCTGCCCGCAAATCCTTGTCCAGACGCTTTCCGTAGAAGGGGAAAAGGAAGAAATGCGAATTATTACAGATAGTGAAGAATGCGGTAAATTCGTTAATTTTCATTAAAATGCAATCACTTTCACTTGACACACATATTACGCTCTCGGTATGTTTCTATTGATAAAATGATGTGATGACGACGGCGAAACGGCATCATGTCTTTTTGATGGCAGCTGCGCTGTCATGGGCCTCCCGGGGTATGCCTCCTTCCCCGGGAGGCTCTTTTTATTTTATACTCCCCTCATGGATATAGACGAGTTCGACCTGTGGTGCCGCTCCCTCCTTCGGATCGACGCGCTCAAGGACATAGACGACTCCCTGAACGGCATTCAGGTGGGCAGATCCGGCGGCCCGATCCGTAAGGCGGCGTTCGCGGTCGACGCCTGCGCCGAATCCATCCGCCGCGCAGGGGAAGCCGGCGCCGACATCCTTTTCGTCCACCATGGACTCTTCTGGGGAAAGGGCGAGAGGATCCAGGGTTGCCTCCTCGAGAGGATCAGGCTCCTCCTGGCCTCGGATATGGCGCTCTACGCCTGCCATCTGCCTCTCGACATGCATCCGGAAGTAGGGAACAATGCCGTCCTCGCCGACCTTCTTTCCCTGGTCGAGAGGAAGCCTTTCGGTCTGTACCACGGCATTCCCATCGGTTTGTCCGGCAGACTGGAAAGGCCTCTCTCCGTCGAGGGCATACTCGACCGCATACTTCCGGACAAGTCTGAGCCGAGGGCGATGCTGATGCCCGGCAGAAAGGAGATTTCCACGGTGGCCGTCGTTTCGGGCGGCGCCCCCTTCGAAGCCCTCCAGGCCATCGGCCAAGGCATCGATCTCTACATCACCGGCGAACCCTCGCACTCCGTCTACCATCAGATTCTCGAGAGCGGACTCAACTTCCTCGCCGCCGGCCACTATGCCACCGAAGTCTGGGGCGTGAAAGCCGTCGCGAAGAGACTCTTCGGGGAAAAGGGCCTCGACACCGTATTCATAGACATCCCGACCGGGCTCTGATCCGGCGGATCGCAGGCGAGGAACAATGGAAACAGATATCAGGACATCAGGGAACAAAACGGCGAAGATCGCCTTGCTGCTGCCCGCGCTTATCGCGGTCGCGATCGTCATTTTCGATCAATACACGAAGACATGGATAGCGGCCAACGTCCCGGCCGACACCATCGCATCGAGGCATATGGGCGATTTTCTCTGGATCGTGCACACCCGCAATCTGGGCATCGCCTTCTCCATCGGGGATTCCCTCTCGAGAATCCTCAGGATCGCCTTCTTCATCGTGCTTCCCGCGGGCTTCCTCATCGCGGCGGCCGTCTACAGCGCCTTTTCCAGAAAGCTCAGCCTGCTTCAGCGTTATGCGCTTTCGTTCATAATGGGTGGAGGCGCGGGCAACCTCATCGACAGGATCTTCCGTCCCGAGGGAGTCGTCGACTTCATCTCGTTTTCCCTTTTCGGCATCTTCGGCCTGGACAGGTTCCCAACCTTCAATATCGCCGACTTTTCCATAACCATCGGGGCCATAGTCCTTTTCATAAGCGGATTCCTCATGGAAGATCCCAGGGAGGGCGGCGATGACAAAAGGAGCTAGGGCGGCGTTATTCGTCGTCGTCGCGTCCCTCCTGAACATCGCGGTCACGGCCCTCCTCTTCGTGGCAAGCCTGGGCCTCTACTCCCTTACCCTGGGCAGGATCCTGCCCCAGTCGGCCGTCATGTGGGCCGTCGTCGCGAGCTTCATGATCGGCATGGCGGGGTCCTTCCTTATCTACAAAAAGGCCCTCTCCTGGGCGCAGAGGAAATTCAGGCTCGACGAGAGTCTGGGCTTTGTGTCCAAGCGTCCCCGGGACTGAAAGGGGAGCCTCCAAGCTTTACGATTTCCGGTTTCCATGCAATAATTTCCCTGAACCACGAAGTCGCCGACGGCCCGATTCGCCGGCGCGAAAGACCAGGTTCCAGCACAGCGGAGAGGAGACAGTCCCCATGTCAGCATCGCAGGAAGCATTCGGAAAATTAGGCGTTCATGTGCCCGAGATCTACCTGCCTTCGGAAGGGCTGGATCGCAAAGCCTGGGCCGTGGTGGCCTGCGATCAATACTCCTCCGAGAGGGAATATTGGGAAAAAGTGGCGGAATCGGTCGGTTCCAAGCCTTCGACGCTGAACATGATCTACCCGGAATGCTACCTCGAGGACGGCGACAAGAACGAAAGGATAGCGAAGATCCATGCCTCCATGGCCGAGTATCTCGCGCGCGGCTTCCTGGAGAGCCCGGGCGAGGGGTTCATCCTCGTGGAACGCTCGACCCCCTATGAGAAAAAGCCCAGGATTGGCCTCGTCATATCGGTGGATCTCGAGAGGTATCAGTACGGGAAGGAATCCAGAAGCCTGATACGCCCGACGGAGGGAACCATCGTCGAGAGGCTCCCCCCGCGGATGACCATAAGGAGGGGAGCCGCCCTCGAGCTACCCCACATCATGATTCTCATGGATGACCCCGGCAGGACGGTAATAGAGCCGCTCTACGCGAGGAGAAGCTACCTCCCCAAGGTCTACGAATTCGATCTCATGGCCGGTTCGGGACAGGTGAGGGGATGGTTCGTGAAAGATGAGGCCGCCCTCGGGGGGATTGCCGCCGCCCTCGCCGATCTGGCCGATCCCGCCCGGTTCAAGGCCAGGTACGGCAGCGAGGATGTCCTTCTCTTCGCCGTGGGCGACGGGAACCATTCCCTGGCCACGGCCAAGGCCATCTGGGAAGAGGCGAAGGCCGGTCTCGCCGGCACCGCCGGGGCTGAAGCTGCCCTGGAAAAGCATCCGGCGCGCTTCGCCCTCGTCGAACTCCT
>CAZRYP010000155.1:0-556 GCA_964604295.1 uncultured Treponemataceae bacterium | reverse complement strand
TATGACGAAGGCCTTCCCTTCCATCCCATCCACCGCGTTCTCTTCAATGTGGACAAGAAGGAGTTCTTCGCCGTCCTCAAAAAATCCGGCGCCCGCGTCTCCACCATGCCCGGTCCGAGGGAAGCCTTCGAAGCCTGCGACCGGCAGGACCCGTCGGGGTCGCATACCGTAGCCTGGACCGACGGGCAGGGCTCGGGGCAAGCGGTCTTCGAGAATTCGAAGGCCAGGCTCGCCGCGGGGACGCTCCAGGAGTTGCTCGACGCCTACCTGAAGAGCCATCCGGAAACGACCATAGACTACATCCACGGGTCGGGCAGCCTGGAATCCCTCGCCGCGAAGCCGGGGAATCTCGGGCTCTATCTGCCCCCCGTCGACAAGTCATCCTTTTTCGCCACCGTGATCCAGAACGGCGTCATGCCGCGCAAGACCTTTTCCATGGGCGAGGCGCCGGAGAAGCGTTTCTATATCGAAGCGAGGAAAATCACGCCCTGAGGGGCGGAATGGGTTCCCGCCGTCCAGGATAGCGGGTACACTGTTGTACACGATCATTTTCAGG
>CAZRYP010000154.1:5263-6054 GCA_964604295.1 uncultured Treponemataceae bacterium | reverse complement strand
GATCTCGTCAAGGAGAACACCGTCGACGCTTCCAAGGAAAAGCATGTGCCGGTGCTCGAGAAGACCGCCGAAGGATGGTGGGTTTCCGTCGGGGCCGTACCTCATCCCATGGAAGAAAAACACTATATCCAGTGGATCGAGCTGATCGCCGAAGGGATGGTCCACAGGGCGGAATTGCAGCCCGGGTCCCAGCCCAAGGCATTCTTCCCCGTCAAGGCAGTGAAGGTGACGGCACGTGAATACTGCAATCTCCACGGTTTGTGGAAGGCATGATACTCGACTGATTACGAGTCCAAGGAGAACAGCATGAAGAAGTATGTATGCGAAGTTTGCGGCTACATCTACGATCCCGCCGAGGGCGACGCGGACGGCAAGATTCCCGCGGGTACTCCCTTCGAGAGTTTGCCCGAAGACTGGGTCTGTCCCATGTGCGGCGCGGGGAAGGATTCCTTCTCTCCCGCAGACTGAGCGGTCGGGCCGACACCGCGAAACAGGGGGCTGATGCAGCCCCCATTCTCATTGTGGAGATGACCATGATATCGAGGGAAGACTTCATATTCGCCATAGGATTCGAGGGCGCGACGGCCGTCGTCGACGGAAAGGCGAAGAAGGAATTCGGCAAGCTGAATACGATGCGGCTGGCCGAGCAAGGCTTGTTCAGGGCGGCTTTCTCGTCTGCCCTCTATTCCAGGAAGCCCGAGGAAATGAAGGCTTTCATCGACTATTTCAACTCCAAGGCCGGAACGAAATACGGCGAAGGCGCGCAGCTTTCCCGGCTCTTCGGGGTTTAT
>CAZRYP010000154.1:0-5253 GCA_964604295.1 uncultured Treponemataceae bacterium | reverse complement strand
GCGGAAACGCCGGGGCCCCTCGCATTCTAGGCCACCTCGATGATCCTGCACTTGAGGTAGCGCGACTCGCCGTAGCCCGAGATTATGGGATGATCCAAGTCCTGCGTCCTCTCCTCGATGACGCGGAAGCGGCGCCCGCAGTCGAAGGCCGCGTCGCCGAGCATCGCGTCGAAGCGCGCATCGTCGAACCAATGGGAGCATGAGCAGGTGACGAGGATCCCTCCGCGGTTCAGGAGCCGCATCGCCCTCACGTTGATTTCCTTGTAGCCGCGGTAGGCCGGCTCCACCGCCGAACGGCTCTTGGCGAAGGCGGGGGGATCGAGTATGACGAGGTCGAATCTGGAACCGTCTTTTTCCAGCGCCCTCAGATGGTCGAAGGCGTTCGCTTCGACCGTGGCGAAGCGGGAAGAGACGCCGTTGAGGGAGGCGTTGAGCGCCGCAGCGGCCAGGGCCCCCGCCGACGAGTCGACGGCCGTGACCGCCGAGGCTCCCGAGAGGGCGCAGAGTATGCCGAAGCCGCCCTGGTTGCAGAAGACGTCGAGGACTTTCCGGCCGGAAGCGAAGCGGGCCGCCGCGGCGCGGTTGGCCCTCTGGTCCAGGAACCATCCCGTCTTCTGACCTCCGGTGATGTCCACAGAAAACTTCGCCCCGTTCTCTTCCATGACGAGGGTTTCGGGAACCGCGCCCGCGAGGACGCCGGAAAAGGGCTCCAGCCCTTCGAGATGCAGCACCGGGGCGTCCGAACGCTCCGAGATGCCGTCGGGGGCGAATACCATATCGAGGGCGGCTACTATCTCGGCCTTGCGCCGCTGGACTCCCAGGCTGAGGAATTGCGTCGAGAGCCAGCGTCCCCGAATCCCGGGGGAATCGGAAGCAGTCCCCGAAAATAGGTCGACGATGAGTCCGGGTACCGAATCCGCTTCGCCGAAGAGGGCGCGGAAGCTCTGCGCTTCGGTGTCGAAAAACCTTTTTCGCCATTCCAGCGCAGTCCTGAAGGCTTCGGCGAAGTACTCCCTGTCGGCCTCGGGTTCGCTCTTCGAAAAGATCCTGACCCTTATCTTCGAGGCGGGATTGAAGAAGCCGAAACCGAGCAGCTTGCCCCTCGAATCCAGCGCCCGGACGGCGGAGCCAGCCTCCGGGTTGCCTTCCACCCTGGAAATTTCGTTGTCATAGATCCAGGGGTGACCCTGGCGTATCCTGATATCCTCCCGGGCCTTGAGGGTGACTGATGGTGAATTCATACTTCCAGAATACCGTCGGCGCGTCAAATGGACAAGAAGGTCTCGGCTCTCAGCCCCGGCTTCGAACCCCGGAGCGGCTATGGCAAAAAACGCCGGAAAAGGTTATTACATCCATGATGGACAACATGGATTACGGCTTTCACGAAGACTCCCTGATCTATTCGGAGCATCCCGATCCCGCCTGGGCGAGGAAAAACTGGATCAGTCTCGACGGCGCGTGGAAGATCGAGCATCGGGGCGTGGAGAGTGAGATTAGGGTGCCCTTTCCCGTGGGAAGCGAGGCTTCCGGCGTGGATTTCCGCGACAGCGGGATATTCAACTACAGCCGTGAATTCATCCTTCGGGATCATGAGCAGGATAGGAGGTTTATCCTTCGGATTGGCGCATCCGACTACGAAACGACCGTAATAGTGAATGGCAGGGAAGTGGGCCGGCATGTCGGAGGATACGCCTCATTTTCCTTCGACATCAGCGAGGCGGTTCAGGCGGGGAAAAACCGGCTCGAGCTGAGGGTGAGCGATTCCCACAGCCCCTGGCAGGTCAGGGGCAAGCAGACTTTCATGAGGGACGAGTTTTTCGTCTGGTATCCGGGGACAGCGGGGATCTGGCAGTCCGTATGGATCGAGGAGACGGGTCCCAGGCATCTCGTGAAATGCGGGACAAGGATGGATTTTCGGGCCAGGCGCGTCGAGGTCCGGGCCGAGGCCTCCCCTATGGAAGGCGCGGATCAGGCCGGCGAGGCAGGGGAACCGTGGAGGCTTTTCGTAGAAGTCAGGTCCGCCGCGAGCGGAAAGACGAGCAGCTTTTCCTCCTCGGCACCTGAGGTGGACGGCGCCTTCCTGCTGAATATCGGATTCGAGGATTTTGGCGCGGCCTTCTGGTCGGAGGGCGATCCGAATCTCCACGCCATGACTCTCGGGCTCAGCCGAGGCGAAGCGATATGCGATACCGTGGAAAGCTATTTCGGGATACGCGACGTCGCCGTCAGCCGGGATGGCCTCAGCATCAATGGAGCAAAGGTGTTTCTTCGCATGGTCCTGGTTCAGGGCTATTATCCGGGAGGGAATTATACGCCCCTTTCGTATCGACGACTCGAAGACGATATACGCTCGATAAAGGCCATGGGCTATAACGGAGCGAGGATCCACGAAAAGGTGGAAAGCCCGTATTTCCAGTATCTTTGCGACAGGCTCGGTCTCATGACGAGTTTCGAGATGCCCTCTTTCTATCTTCCTTCGCGCAAGGCCTTCGAGCGATACGAGAGCGAGCTGCGGGAACTCGTCGCGCGCGATTCGGTCCATCCTTCCTGTGTCATGAGGATGCTTTTCAACGAGACCTGGGGAATATGGGGCGTCTACGGAAAAAGATCCCGGACGCGCCGTTTCGTCCTGGCGATGTACGAGCTCGCGAAAAAGCTGGACCCTACCCGTCCCGTGATCGACAATTCGGGATGGGAACACCTGAGCACTGACATCGCCGACTTTCATCATTATCTGCGGAATGCCTCGCTCGCGAGGGAAACCTATGCGGGTATCAAGGCGGGGAGGGCGGAGTATCTCTTCGGCTTCTCGCTGAAGCGGACGCTCGACTTCTATTTCCGGAACCAGGTAGCGACGAAGACCCGGCCGGTCTATCTGGAGGAAGGCGCGAAATCTGACGACGCACCGCTCTTCCTCAGCGAGTACGGCGGCTTCGGCTGGTACGACACCGAGAAGAAGGGTTCCGTCATCGAGAATATCGAGGAATACACTCGCGATATCTTCGCGTCGGGGCTTTTTTGCGGCTATTGCTATACGCAGCTCTACGACGTGGGCGGGGAGGTGAACGGATTGCTCGACTTCACGCGCGAGCCCAAGCTGGATATCGATCGCGTGCGAGCCCTGAATGTCCGGTCGGCTTCAAGCCCTTGATCCGTACGCCGGGTCACCCAATAACTCGATATTTATCATGAACGTATGGATTTTTCTTCAAATTGCGTTATCTTTTGTGCGTAGAGGTGCGCCCGCTTCAGGGCACCGATGTCATAATCCGCCCACATGGGGGACCGCAATGAAACGCTTCTTCTCTATCACCGTCATTCTTGTATTCTCGTTCTTGGCTTCGGGGAGTCTTTTCGCCCACAGCTACACGCCCATCCAGATTTCGCTCGTGCCAGGCCTTGCCTTTCCCTTCGGTTTCCTCGACGCGGGCATTTCGCTGGGCAGCATCGGCAACATTTCCGGCAGGGTGGATCTTCTTCAGGCCGCCGGCGTCTTCAATATCGCGGAAGATATCAGGGGCATTCAGGTAGCCGGCGTGTTCAACATCGCCGATGAAGGCATGGAAGGCATGCAGGCGGCCGGTGTCTTCAACATCGCGGAGGACAGGTATGCGCCGATCCAGACGGCCGGAGTCTTCAATATCGCGAAGGGCGTAAGGGGTTTCCAGGCGGCCGGAGTATTCAACATTTCCGGTGACCTGCGGGGTGTCCAGGTCAGCCCCGTCTTCAACGTCGCCGAGGATGTCGACGGCTTCCAAGTCGGCCTCATCAATATCGCCGACCGCGTGCGCGGAGTCCAGATCGGTGTGATCAACATCTCCTCCAACGGGGTTTTCGAGCTCGGCACATCCTGGGATCCCCAGACCGAGTATGTGTACGGCACCCTCAAGACCGGCAATACATCGGTGTTCGGAATCTACTCCGTCGCCATGCCCAAGGCCGACCTCCTCAATTCATCCGAGAGGATGATACTCTCCGCGGGGCTCGGCACGAGGGTGGGCGATTCCCGATCCCTCTCCCTCGACCTCTCCGCCTCAGCCTCCCAGGAGCTGGGGACCGACGCGGCGATGTTCCTCGACGCCTGGTCCTTCAGGCACGGGCTCACGCCGATGGATGTCCTTGCTCCCTGGCCGACCCTGGACGCGAGCCTCTCCCTCAAGATGGGCGGGCTTCGCCTGACCGGAGGCGTCAGGGTCGACATCTCTCTCGAGTCCGCGCCCAATCTCCCCGCAGCGCTCGAGAAGGGGCTCTCCTACAAGGCCACATGGTTCGGAGAGACATTCACGGCCTGGAGCAAGTGGTACGTAGGCATCGGATTTTAAGGCCAGGCGCATTCCCGATAATGCAGCAACCTCCTTGCCGCCCTTCCGGAGCGGGCCGCTGTTACTTGCCCGCCCGGTGAGGGTGGACTATAATCAATATTCGCTCGCCCCGGCAGGTCCGACACACAGCCGCCGACGGCGGGCGGCTCACTCAAGGAGGGCACATGAAACGCGTCAGAACCATTCTTCTGCTCATTGCGCTGCTGGCTGCCGTCGCCGGCATAGGCGCACAGACTGTCACCATCACATATTGGCAGTATTTCTACGAATCGAAGGTCAAGCTCGTCGACGAGCTCATCAAGAATTTTGAAAAGGCCAATCCCGGGATCAAAGTCGAACAGGTCACCTTCCCCTATGAATCCTTCAACCAGAAGGTAGCCGCGTCCATTCCCGCGGGCGAAGGCCCCGATGTGATCACCCTCTTCTACGGCTGGCTGCCCATGTACGTGAAGGCCGGCTATCTGCAGGAACTGCCCAAGACCGATTTCAACAAGGCTTATTTCGACAAGACCTACTACCCCTTCGTGGCGGAGTCCGTGGATTTCGGCGGCAAGTATTATTCCGCCCCCACCGCCGTCCGCACACTGGCCCTCATCTGGAACAAGAAGCTGTTCAGGGAAGCCGGCCTCGATCCCAACGTTCCGCCCAAGACCCTCGACGAGCTGGCCGCATTCGCGCACACGCTCTCCAAGTACGACAACCAGGGCAACCTCATCCAGGCCGGCCTGGCCATGCAGCCGACGGGACAGGGACATTCCTGGATTCGCGAAGTCCTCTTCCGCCAGTTCGGCAACGTGCCCTACAGCACCGATTACCGGAAGGTTTCCTACGCCGACGCCAAGGGCGCCGAAGCCCTGAAGTGGTACACCGACCTCATCGTAGGAAAGGATAAAGTCGGCTATCCGAACTTCGCCTCCGACGCCGTGACGGC
>CAZRYP010000153.1:0-6058 GCA_964604295.1 uncultured Treponemataceae bacterium | reverse complement strand
CTTCCCGCCGAGGGAGATGCCGGGGATGAAGGACCATCCGCCTGTCCCGGGCCCGCCCGAATGCTTGAAGTACCATCCTTCGAAATAACCGCTTTTCCTCTTCCCGCCCTGGAAGGTTTCAGGCCGCCATAGGTTTCTCATGCAGTGCATCCTTGATGTCCTTCCGTCCGGCCAGCCGTCGGAAGCGACAGTATGGAAGATACTCAATTTTCCGGAGGCGGCGCAATGAAGCCTTGCGGCCGATGAATCGCGAAAGGCCTCTTGCGTTGGGGAAAGCCGGCTGTTACTATCGGCAGTTACATATGGAAACCAGAAATTTACATAATTATGCAGACAACAAGCATAATTATCCTCAGGATTCAGCGGGATTCCCCCGGGGCAGCATGGAAGCTGCCGGTCTGTACGACCCTTCCAGCGAGAGGGACGCCTGCGGCCTGGGCATCATAGCCGACCTGCGCGGCCAGGCCAGCCACTCCATAATAAAGGACGCGCTCACCGTGCTGAGGAACCTCGAGCACAGGGGCGCCGTGGGCGGGGACAGCAAGACGGGCGACGGAGCCGGGATACTGTGCCGGATCCCCGATTCCTTCTTCCGCAGGGAGATGGGCATCGGTCCGGAGATCGCCGTGCATGCCGGCGACGCCGACAGCGACGGCGGCGGAACGCGCTTCGAAGGCCTTCCCTACGGCATCGGCATGTTCTTCATGCCCGGGCGGCCGGTCCCTTTCAGCGAGGCCAAGGCCATGGTAGCCGCCGTCGCCGGGCGCGAAAAAGTCGAGCTGCTCGCATGGAGGGATGTACCCGTGCTCCCCCAGGTCCTGGGCGCCAGGGCCATTGCCAGCCTCCCCAGGATCTGCCAGGCGGCCTTCGTGTGCAGGAAGGAAAACGGGACGCCCGAATCGGGCGAAGCCCTGGAGCGCCGCCTCTACGTCCTGAGAAAATGCGTCGAAAAGGCGGCCAGGGAAGCGGGACTCGGCCTCAACGATTTCTACATTCCATCGCTGTCCTCCCGCACCATCGTATATAAGGGCATGTTCGTCGCCTCCCAGTTCGCCTCCTTCTATCCCGACCTGGGAAGGGAGGATTTCTCGAGCGCCTTCGCCATCGTCCACCAGCGCTACAGCACGAACACCTTCCCCTCCTGGCCCCTCGCCCAGCCCTTCCGCATGGTCTCCCACAACGGGGAGATCAACACCTTGAGGAAGAACATGGGCGCCATGCGCGCGCGGCAGAACACCATGGCCTCGACCGCCTTCGGGGAGGACATATCCAAGCTCCTTCCCGTGATCGAGGAAGCCGGCTCGGACAGCGCCATGTTCGACAATACCTACGAACTCCTCCTCAGGGCGGGACGTCCTCCCGAGCAGGTCTTCATGATGATGGTGCCGGAACCCCACGGCTCGGACTTCGGGGTATCCCGCGACAGGAAAGCCTTTTACGAATACCACGCGGCATTGATGGAAGGCTGGGACGGCCCGGCCGCGATGACCTTCACCGACGGCCTCAGCGTCGGCGCCGCCCTCGACCGCAACGGGCTGAGGCCCTTCCGCTATTCCCTGACCCGCAGCGGACGCTTCGTCGGGGCGAGCGAGGCCGGCGTCCTGGACCAGGATGAGGCCGACATCGTCGAAAAGGGGATGCTCAAGCCCGGAAGGATGCTCCTCGTGGACCTCGCCCAGGGCAGGCTCATCAAGGACCGCGAGATAAAATCGCGCATATGCAGGGAAAAGCCTTACCGGCGCTGGCTGGAAAAGAATCACCTGGAGCTCCGCGGTCTCTTTTCCGCCGCGGACGCCGCCCAGGCCGGGCTGGATTCGCCCAGGCTGGCCGATTACTTCAGGTATGACGGGGAAACCGTCCGGATCCTGAAACCCATGTTCCTCACGGGCCAGGAGGCTATCTCGGCCATGGGCTCCAGGAAGCCGCCCGCGGCGCTCTCGCGCGAGCCCGTCCTCCTCTATTCGTTCTTCCATCAGCTCTTCGCCCAGGTGACCAACCCTCCTATCGACCCATACAGGGAAAACCTCGTCATGTCCCTGGAAAACTACATCGGCAAGGAAAGGAACCTCCTCGACGAATCGCCGGCTCACTGCAGGCAACTGAAGCTTCTCCACCCCCTCCTTTCCAATATGGACCTGAGGCGCCTCCGCGATTCCAGCCTTCCCGATTTCCGGGTGGCCACTGTCCCCCTCCTCTTTCCCGCCGGAAAGGCCGGGGAGGGCGCTCCCCATCCAGCCGGCACCCTCCTCGCGGAGGCTGTGGAGCGGATCTGCGCCGACGCCGAGAGGAAGGTGGACGAGGGCATGAGCCTCATCATACTGAGCGACAGGGGCGTCGACGAAGGGCACGCGGCCGTGCCCGCCCTCCTTGCCACTTCGGCGGTGCATAGCCATCTCGTCGCGGTGCGCAAGCGCCACATGGCCGGCCTCGTGGTCGAGACGGGGGAGGCGAGGGAAGTGCACCATATCGCCGTCCTCCTGGGTTACGGCGCCAGCGGGGTCAATCCCTGGATGGTCTTCGAGCTCATGCCAGGATTCCTGGAAAAAGCGGCCTCCGGACTTTCCGGCGGGCCTTCCGGCCAGCCCGGGCTGCCGGGCGTCGAAAGCCTTTCGGACAACTATATCGAGGCGACGAAGAAGGGCATTCTCAAGATCCTCTCCAAGCTGGGCATATCCACGATTTCCTCCTACAGGGGAGCCAGGCTCTTCGAGGCCGTCGGCCTTTCCGAGGACCTGGTCGGCCGCTATTTCGAGGGTACCGAGTGCCGCTTCGGCGGCATGGGCCTGGGCGAACTGGAAGCCGATGTCATGGAAAACCACGGCCGCGTTTTCGGGAAGGCGCAAGCCGTTTCCCCCGGAGCCGGTCCGGCCGTCCGAATCGAGGCGCCATGGCCTCCGAGGCTCGCGGCGGCCATGACGAAGGCCCTGCGCGACAAGGACGAGGCGGCGTGGCGCGCCTACGCCGACGGCATGGACGATCCCGCCCGGAGCCCCTTCGCGCTGCGCGATCTCTTCGCCTTCAAGTCCGGGGAAGGCATCCCCCTCGATTCTGTCGAGAGCGCGGCTTCCATCGTGGCGCGCTTTTCGGTGGCCGCCATGTCCTGCGGAGCCATCAGCCCCGAAGCCCACGAGGCCCTGGCCGCCGGGGCGAACTCCGCCGGCGCCTGGAGCGATTCAGGCGAGGGCGGCGAGGACGAGGAAAGACACGGCTACGCGGAGGAAGGGCTTGATTCGAGAAGCGCATCCAGGCAGGTGGCTTCGGGCAGGTTCGGAGTCAACGCGCCCTACGCGGCCAAAGCCCTCGAGCTCCAGATCAAGATAGCCCAGGGAGCCAAGCCCGGCGAGGGCGGCCAGCTCCCCGGCCCCAAGGTGGACGAGTACATCGCCAGGCTGAGGCACGCGGCTCCGGGACGTTCCCTCATCAGCCCCCCGCCCCATCACGACATCTACTCCATCGAGGACCTCTCCCAGCTCATCCACGACCTCCGCTGCGTGAATCCCGGGGCCAGGATCGCCGTCAAGCTGGCCGCCCAGGCGGGCATAGGGGCGGTGGCGGCCGGCGTGGCCAAGGCCGGAGCCGACTGCGTCATCGTCTCCTCGGGCGACGGCGGCACGGGCGCCGCCCCCCTCTCCTCCCTCGACTATACTGGCAACACCTGGGAGGCGGCTCTCCCGGAAATCAGGCAGGTCCTCGCCATGAACGGCCTGGACGCGAACATAGTCGTCCAGGTGGACGGACGCATGCGGACGGCCAGGGACGTGGTCATCGCCGCCATCCTCGGCGCCAGGGAATTCGCCTTCGGCACGGCCGCCCTCATCGCCATGGGCTGCGTGGCCTGCGGCAGGTGCAACCTGGACAGCTGCCCCGCGGGCATCGCCACCCAGAACCCCTCCCTGCGCGCCACATTCAAGGGCAGGCCTGAGCATATCGCGGCCTTCTTCTCCTTCGTCGCCGAGGACGTACGGAGCATCCTCGCCTCCCTGGGCGCCCGCCGCCTCGACGACATCGCGGGAAAATGGGAACTCCTCGATTTCGGCGGGCGCGCGTCGACGCCCAAAGAGCGGCTTCTCCGCTTCGACAAGCTCGTCGAGGCCCTCGAGATATCCAGGCGCTATCCCATCGACGAGGAGGGCGATACGGATGGCTCCGGACCTCCCCTCCTCCCCCTCCCCAAGGCGGGCTTGCGCCGCTTCGACGGAGGGAACCGCCCGAAACCCGGCCTTCCCGACATCGACCTCCAGCTCATCGAAAAAAGCGCGGCCGCTCTCGCGAGAGGCGAAGGCCTCGAAGTGGAAATGCGGATCCGCAATTCCGACCGCTCCATAGGCGCGGCCCTCTCGGGCGCCCTCCTGAGGGCGGGCACGACCCTCGCCCCCGGAGCCGTCACCGTACGCTTCACAGGTTCGGCAGGCCAGAGCTTCGGAGCCTTCCTCACGGCCGGCATAAGTTTCCTCCTCTCGGGAGAAGCCAACGACTATCTCGGGAAAAGCCTATCGGGAGGGAGGATCGTCGTGCGTCCGCGCGCCGAATCCCGCTACCTGCCCGAGATGAACGTGATAGCGGGCAATGTCTGTCTTTTCGGCGCCACCGGAGGGGAGGTCTTCCTCAACGGCCAGGTGGGGGAACGCTTCTGCGTCCGCAACTCGGGCGCCCTCGCCGTGGCCGAGGGCACGGGCGACCATGCCTGCGAATACATGACCGGCGGCTGCGTGGTCATCCTCGGTCGTACGGGAGTGAATTTCGGGGCGGGCATGTCGGGAGGGATGGCCTATGTCCTCGACGAGGACCAGCTTTTCGATACGCGCTGCAACCCGGCCGATGTGGACCTGGAAGCCTGCGCCAGGCCCGAGGACATCGCCTTCCTGAAAGGGGTCATCGGGCGGCACTACAGCCTGACCGCGAGCCCCCGGGCGAAGACGATTCTCTCGGACTGGGAGGAATACCACCCCCTCTTCGTCAAGGTGACGCCGCGCTGAGAATACGGGAAGGGGGGAGCCGGCCTCGGCCGGCTCTCAGGCCAGGGCTCCGAAGGCGAGCCCCGCGGCCGTCGACAGCCCCACGACGAGACCGACATAGACCAGGGTCTTCCTCCAGCCCAATTCGCCGGATATGACGAGGATCGAGGGAAGGGAGAGGCTCGGCCCCGCGAGAAGGAGGGCCAGCGCCGGCCCCTGCCCCATGCCCGCGCCCAGAAGTCCCTGGACTATGGGGATTTCGGTGAGGGTGGCGAAATACATGAGGGCTCCCGCGAAGGAAGCCGCGAAGTTCGCGAAAAAGGAGTTGCCCCCGAGGAGCCCCGCGATCCATGAGGCCGGGATGAGGCCGTCGTGACCGGGGCGTCCCAGGAGGAAGCCGGAGACGAGGACGCCGCCGAAGAGCAGGGGCAGGATCTGCAGCGAGAAATCCCTGGTGGCGACGACCCATTCGACCCTCTCGTCCCTGTTGAACCAGCGGATCACCGTATAGGCGAGGACGAGGGCGAAGGCGCCCGTGATCCAGTACTTGGCCCTGTAGATCGCGTCCCACAAGCCGCTTCCGCCCCTGGAGCTGGCCCAGTTCACGAACACGAGAATGCCTATCATGCTGGCCATGTAGACGACCATCTGGCCGAGGCTTCGCCCGGGTCCTTCCTCGGGGGCGGCGAAAAGCCGGGCATCCGCGGCCCGTTTCGCGTCGTCCTTGCGGAAAATGAGAGCCATCATGAGGCCGATCAGCACGGAGAAGACAATGGCTCCCGCCGTTCTGGCCAGGCCGAGCTTCCAGCCGAATACCTTGGCCGAAAGCACGATCGCGAGAATGTTTATCGCCGGGCCCGAATAGAGGAAAGCCACCGCCGGACCGAGTCCCGCGCCCTTCTTGTAGATTCCCTTGAATATGGGAAGGACCGTGCAGGAGCAGACGGCCAGGATGGCGCCGGACACCGAGGCTACGCCATAGGCGACGAATCGGTTGGCGTCCGGCCCCAGGTAGCGCATGACAGCCTGCTGGTTGAGGAAGACGGTTATGGCGCCGGCTATGAACATGGCGGGCACGAGGCAAAGGAGGACATGCTGCCGGG
>CAZRYP010000152.1:0-6064 GCA_964604295.1 uncultured Treponemataceae bacterium | reverse complement strand
CCCTCGGTCTTTCGGGCACGATTCCCCTCGGCAAGGGCTTCACCTTCGCCAAGCGGACCTATAGGGACGCGTCCCCCTCCGTTGCGGCGGGATTCGCCCCTCTCTACGACTCCCTCCGCGCCCTCGGCGCCGGATTCAATCTGAGCTTCGGGATAAAGGACAGGACGGCGCCAGTCATCGATGCCGAACTTCCTGTTCCCTACAAGAGCATCGATAAATTCGCCTACATATCCACAGCCGCCGATTCCAAGAAAAACCGCCTGGAGATCCCCATATCCATTTCGGATGAGCGCTATATCGCCGGCTGGAAAATGACGGTGGAGGACAGATCTTCGGGCAAGGTCGTCAAGACCCTCGGGAGTTCGGACGACAGGCTGGATTCCATCGCCGGCATCGCGGAACTGGGCAAGGCATTGGCCTATGTGAAGCGGAACGTGGATGTTCCCGAAACCCTCGTCTGGGACGGACGGGACGATTCGGGAAACAAGGTTCCCGACGGTCCCTACACCTTGAGCATCGAGGCCTGGGACGACAACGGCAACTACAATCTGGACTACAAGAGCTGCATGACCGTGATCGTGGACGGGGAAAAGCCGGCCGCCAACGCGAAGCCGCTTGAACTTTCCATGATATTCAGCCCCGACGGAGACAGAAAGAAGGATGGCTTTCCCTTCAGGATTTCCGGATCGGTGGAGAGCGGCTGGAGCATCGAGATAACCGACGCCTCGGGAAGATCCGTAAGGACGATCGAGTACAAGGACAGGCAGGCTCCCCCCGACTTCAGCTGGGACGGTACCGCGAACGACGGGAGCAGATTGCCCGACGGACCCTACAATCTCAGGATTTCCGTGAGCGATGAAGCCGGGAATGTGGCGACGAGCGAAGTCCGTAATTTCTTGATAGACACGACGAGGCCTGCCGTATCCATAGCGCTGGACGGCACTGTCATGAGCCCGAACGGGGACGGAAGAAGCGACACGTTGAAAATAGCGCCCTCCTTCGAGTCCCTCGCCAATCTGGAGTCCTGGGAACTGGTCGTCTACAATCCGGAGAAGAAGATCGTCTGGTCGGTTCCCGGCGGTTCGGAAAACGCGCCGGCGTCCTCCTATGTGTTCAACGGGTTTACCAAGGACGGGCAACCCTTCGCCGACGGAGAATACGAAGCGGCGGTCAAGTTCTCATACAAAAACGGATATTCTGACGAAAGGACCTCGGCGCCTTTCTACATGGACCGGACCCCTCCCTCAGCCGTTGTGCGGCTGGCCGATGAGAATACGGTATTCAGCCCCGACGGCGACGGATCCAGGGACAATTTCGTCTTCAATTTCGAGAGTTCCGAGGAAGAAACCTGGGATCTTGTCATCAGGGATGCCCAGAAGAATCAGAAAGTCGTCAAGCATTATGCCCAGGGCCTTCCCGGCACATTGGAATGGAACGGACGCGACGATCAAGGCAGGCTCGTTCCCGACGGGGATTTTGAGGTCTATGTATTCGCCGTGGACAGGGCGGGCAACAGCTTTACCGCCACCTCGGACAAGGTGCGCGTCGATACGCGGAAACCATCCGTCGCTCTCAGGCTCGACCGCGATGCGTTCAGCCCCAACGGCGATGGAATCGCGGAAAGCCTGACCATCTCCCCCGAAATCGAAACGAAGGACGGGCTTGTCTCCTGGAAATTCTCGATATTCGGCGAAGGCCAGGCCAAGGGCAAGGGGCTGACCTTCGACAGCGTGAGCGCCAGGACCTTGGAGGATCGCTATGTCTTCGAGGGAAGGGACGAGGCGGGGAACGCCCTCCCCGAATCGCCTTACAAGGCGCAGCTGGAGCTTTCCTATATCAATGGCTACTCGGCGAAAGTCGAGAGTCCGGGATTCATCCTCGACAGGACCTATCCCTCCGCCCAGGCGAGGGCCGACAAGGCTTCCTTCAATCCCGCGGGAAGCGCCGAACAATCGAAGCTCGGCATCAGCCAATCGGGGACGAGGGAAGAAGCCTGGACCGCCCGCATAGCCGATGCCAAGGGCTCGGTGGTGAAGAAATGGAGTTTTTCGGGCGAGCTTCCCTCCCTCGACTGGGATGGAATCGGCGACACGGGTCTCATGGTGTCCGACGGCATCTACAGCTACGCGGTTTCCGCCGCGGACAGGGCGGGCAATTCATTCATATCGAAAGAGATTTCCTTTGAAGTGGATACGCTGAAGAAGGAAGTGCGGCTTTCCGCTGACAGTCTCGCCTTCAGTCCCAACGGGGACTCGGTCAAGGACCTCCTCATCCTGAGCGCAGACGCGACCTCATCCGCGAAGCTTTCAGGCTGGACTTTGCGGATCGCCCAGGCCGATGCGTCGGGTGGGGCAACGACCGACAGGACGGCCGTCAAGTCATGGCAGGGCGCCTCGGTGCTGCCGCGCAGCTTCGAGTGGAACGGGCAATCCGATTCCGGCATAGCGGCGCCGGACGGTACCTACAATGCGTACCTCAGCGTCCTCTATCCCAACGGCGACAAGGCTGAAACAAGAATCGGCCCCTTCGCCGTGGACAGGGTGGCGCCCAGGGCCAGCGTCGCGGCTTCCGTCAGGCTCTTCTCGCCCAACGGCGACGGAGTCCTGGATACAGTCACCTTCTCCCAGGATGGAACGCCCGGCGATCAGTGGCGCGCGGCCATCGTCACGGCCAAGGGAGAGGTCATAGGCAGATGGACATGGAACGACAGGCTCGAGTCCCTCACCTGGGATGGAAAGGACGAGACGGGAAGCATCGTTCCCGACGGAGCCTACAGCTATGAACTTCTCTCCGCGGACGCAGCGGGGAACAGCTATTCATCGGGAAAATTCCCGATAAGCGTGGAAACCGAGAAGAAGGCGGTCAGGCTCGATCTGGACCAGCGCGCCTTCAGCCCCAACGGCGACGGATTCAGGGACGAGCTCGCCATAGGCGCCATCGTGCAGTCGCCCGAGCGGGTCAAGGACTATGAGCTGCGCATCGTCGCCCAGGAAGGCCCCATGGCCATGAATTCGGTGAAGGTGTGGAAGGGCGGCGGCACTCCGCCCCTGAAGGCGCAGTGGAAGGGAGAAACCGATTCGGGAGTGCAGGCTCCCGACGGAAGATACGCGGCCAGCATCACCGTGAACTATCTGAACGGCGACGAGATAGATGCCTCGACGCCCACGTTCCTCCTCGACAGGATACCGCCGAGGATCGGCGTGGCGGCTTCCCTGGGCATAATTTCCCCGAACGGCGACGGAAGATCGGACTCTGTGGAGTTCAGGCAGAATTCGCTGGCGGGGGACGATTGGAGCGGAAGCATCAAAGCCCAGGACGGCAGGGTCGTGAAAACCTACCAGTGGCAGGGCGAAGCCGCGAGCTTTGTTTGGGACGGCCGTGACGACACGGGTTCCGTGGTCCGCGACGGCAAGTACGGCTACAGCGCGGAAGCGGTGGACGGAGCCGGCAACAGGACGATCAGCCCCGCGATCTTCATAAGCGTGGAGACTGAAAAGAAAACGGTCCGACTGGATGCCGATACCCTGGCATTCAGCCCGAACGGCGACGGAAAGAAGGACTCCATACTCTTCGGAGTCCGCGCCCAGTATCCCGAAAGGATAGGAAGCTACGAACTCCAGATAGTCCAGGAAGGGTCCGGCGGCTCCAACCTTCCCGTCAAGAGCTGGAAGGGTTCGTCCGACATCAGGAGCCAGTATCTGTGGGACGGCATGACCGATTCCGGCATACCGGCCCCCGATGGGGCATATCGCGCCCGGCTCTCGGTGCTCTACCTGAACGACGACGCGCACGGCAGCGAAATCGGTCCCTTCATCGCCGACAGGATTCCGCCTCAGGCCACGATACGGATATCGGCGGCCATATTCTCTCCCAACGGGGACGGCAGGTCCGATACCGTGGACATAATCCAGGAATCGGTGCCCGGGGATGCGTGGCAGGGTCAGATCGTCTCTTCCTCGGACAAGATCGTCCGACACTGGACCTGGGACAGGCAAATCGAATCCATCACCTGGGACGGCAGGAACCAGACTGGTACCCTGGTGCCCGACGGCATGTATTACTATGAGATCCGCTCCATCGACCAGGCCGAGAACAGCTTCGTTTCGAAGCGATTCCCCATGGAAGTGGACGCGGCGAGGAAGACGGTACGCCTCGATGTCGACCAGAAGGCGTTCAGCCCCAACGGCGACGGCGTGAAGGATATGTTGTACCTCAATATCCAGGCGCCCAGGCCCCAGTCAATCAAGGAATACGAGGTCGCCATCCACGCCCTGGATTCCGCCGGCAACCGCCAGCCGAATCCCGTCAAGGCATGGAGGGGCGGCGTGGACATGAAGGATCAGTATGCCTGGGACGGGCGGACCGATTCTGGAATCCTCTCTCCGGACGGCAGCTACCAGGTGGCGTTGCGCATCCTCTACAACAATGACGACTCCTTTGCCCTGGCGAGCTCTCCCGTCCTCCTGGATACGGTCGGACCCAAGATTTCAGCATCGGCTTCCCCCCTGCTCTTCTCCCCGAACGGAGACGGCAACAAGGATAGCATCGCGGTGACGCAGAATTCCTCGATAGGGGACGACTGGACGGGAAGGATCAGGAATGCCTCCGGCTCGATCGAAAGAAGCTGGACATGGAAGTCAGAAGCCCGAAGCTTCGTCTGGGACGGCAAGGATTCCAGCGGGAAGATAGTGCGCGACGGAGTCTACAGTTACGAGGTGGGCGCCACGGATCTGGCGGGCAACACGGCCTCGGCCCGGATAGCGGGCATCACGGTGGACGGCACGAAGCCCAAGGTCTACGTCACCGCTTCCGACACGGGCATGTCGCCCAACGGCGACGGAATACGCGATGAGGTGTCCTTCACCATCGTCGTGGAAAGGCGCGAAGGCATAGAGTCCTGGCGCTTCTCCCTCGTGGACAAACAAGGCGCGGAAAAGAGTTACTTCGGCGGATCGGGCTCGGAAGTCCCGGCCAGGCTCGTATGGGATGGACGCGACCTCCAGGGTCAGATCGTCCAGGGCGAATATGTAGGCAAGCTCGTGGTGAGCTACGCGAAGGGAGACATCGCCCAGGCCGTGAGCACGGCCGTTCTTGTCGACGTGGATCCCCCCTCGGTGAATATCTCGGTCAATCCCGAGTACTTTAGTCCGGACGGAGACGGCGAGGGCGACATCCTGACCTTCGGAATCGATGTCGACGCCGCCGCCGGGATCGTGGATTGGAAGCTGGAGGTCTTCGAGACGGCGATCGTCGAATCGAGCAATCCCAATGCCGTGAGCTCGGAGCGCCTCTTCGTCGAGTGGAGCGGGAAGGGCAAGCCCGCGGCCAGGATCCAATGGGACGGCAAGTCGCCGCGCGGCGAACTCGTCGAGTCGGCGACGGATTATCCCTTCAAGTTCGTGGCCCGGGACGCGCTGGGGAACAGCACCTCGGTGACGGGCGTCGTCGCTGTCGACGTGCTCGTGATCCGCGATGGCGACAGGCTCAAGATCAAGGTGCCCTCCATCGTGTTCCGCGCCAACTATCCCGATTTCATCGGACTTGCCCCTGAAATCGTGGCCCGCAACGAAAAAGTGGTGGCCAGGATCGCGCAGATCCTGAACAAGTTCCCTGACTACAGGATCAGGATTGAAGGCCACGCCAACAATATCGGCAAAATGCTCGGCTATTCGCAGGCGAGGATCCAGAGCGAGGAAACCAAGGAACTCATACCCCTTTCCATGGGAAGAGCCGAACTGGTCCGCACGATGCTCATCCAGAACGGTGTGGATTCCAGGAGACTGAGCGTGGAGGGCCTGGGCTCGAGCGAGCCGGTCGTGAGCTTCTCCGATGTGGAGAACAGGTGGAAGAACAGGCGAGTGGAGTTCGTCCTCATCAAGAACCAGTGAGACGAGGACAAGGAAATTGAGAAGGGAGCCGCCCGGCCGGGCGGCTCCCTTTTTTTATAGACTGTGCCGAGGGGTAGCATAGGTCCGAACATGTAGGCTATGCCTGGGCTATGTCCGGGGGCTATGCCCAGCCGCGGGCGTTCTAGAGGAGGAGGTCCGCCGGGGAGTCGGCCTCG
>CAZRYP010000151.1:0-6115 GCA_964604295.1 uncultured Treponemataceae bacterium | reverse complement strand
ATTATCTCCATATCGTTCTTCTCTTCCTCGACCTGCTCGTCGATGTACCACTGGAGGAGGTTCTCGGTCGCGTAATCCTTCTCGGCCCTCGCCAGCTCGACCATCTCACGGATGCTGGAGGTCACGAACTGCTCGTGCTTGAGGATATGCTGGAAGAGTTCCTTGATGCCCGTCTCGGAAAAAGCCGGGCTGTCTATCTGCGCGTATTTGACGGTCGCGCCCTGATCCACGAGATATTTGGAGAATTTCATCGCGTGGAACATCTCCTCGTGGTATTGGACGGTCAGCCACGTGCCGATGCCCGTATATCCGGTTTCCGTCATCCGGGCGGCCATGGCGAGGTACAGATATGCCGAATACATTTCGCGGTTGATCTGAAGATTGATTCTATCGTTCATTTTGCTGGAAATCATGGGAACCTCCTGAAGCGCTATTGCAGTTCTTTCTGGCGAAGCCCGCGGCTCGCTCTATTCACTCAATTGAATATAACGCTACACCCGGGCGGGGTCAAATTCAGGAAGATAAGGGGAATCGCGCGCGGGTGCCGGGCCGAAGGCGCCTCGACGCCCGACCGAGCGCTCATCGGCGCCAGAGCGCTATGGGAATCCAGCCCTTCTCCCGGCCGAAGCGCAGGGCCCGCCCCAGCCTATCATCCGGTTCGGGCAGGGGCGACCAACGTCCTTCCAGGCCCGCGGAACGCGCGGCTTCCCGGAAATGGCGCATGCCGATACCCGTATCCAGGTTCTGGAGGTGGGCTTCGCCGAGGCTGTTGTTGTAGATCCTGTCCTCATCCAGGAACATGAGCCACTCGTCGCCGCCGGGAAGCCGCACGAGCCTCCAGGGCTGCTTGTTCGAAGCCGAGGGAGCGCCGCGCATCGCGCTCGCGGGGCCAGTCCAAGGATCGGCCAGCGGCCTGCCGTCGACGGCGAACACGAGGCTTTCCATAGGCTTGCGCGAGCGCGATTTCGCCGCTCCCGTGACGATCCTGTCGGCGATGCTCCGCCTGGCCGAGGCCTTGCCCAGGGCTATCACGGCAGGCACCAGCTCACCCTCCGCGAGTCCGACGATGCCCGCCGCCTTGCCCCTGTCGAAGATCCCGCCTATCCAGCAGCTGTCCCAGCCCATGGCCGTGGCTTCGAGCACGGCCTTCTCGACCATGTAGCCCGAATCTTCCATGGCGCCGGCTCCGGGCACGACCGCGGGCACTATGAAGGCCGAAGCCCCCGAAACGAGGCCGTAGGTGCCAAGTTTGACGGGCCTTGCGGCGTCGCCCCCCATGCCGCCGCCGGCGAGGGCAAGGCGGACCTTGTGGCCGAAGGGCGCGGTCTCCCCTTCCGTCGCCGCGAGCATCCCGGAAAGTTCCCCGGCTTCGGCGGCGGTCATGGCTTCCCCGCTGAAGCTGCGTGTGGAACGGCGCGTTTCCATCGCTTCCATGATGTTCATGGGCATTCTCCTCGGCGGCCGGGATCGAAGCTACAGGGACTGGACCTCGGTCCAGCGGAAGCAACCGGGCAGGTGGTCGTTGATCACGCCCACGGCCTGCAGGTGAGAATATATCGTCGTGCTGCCCACATAGCAAAATCCCCTCTTCTTCATGTCGGCGGCGACCTTGTCCGAAAGTTCGGAAACAGTGGGAATTTCGGCCATGGAGCCCCAGTGGTTGACGAGGGGAACTCCCCCGGTCCAGGACCAGAGGTAGGCGTCGAAGCTGCCGAATTCCCCGGCCGTCCTGGCGAAAGCCTGGGCGTTCCTGACCGCGCCGAGGATCTTGGCCCTGTTCCTGATTATTCCCTTGTTCTCCATGAGGGAGGAGATCTTGTCCTCCCCGTAGCCGAGCACCTTCGTCCAGTCGAAGCCGTCGAACGCCGCCCTGAAATTCTCGCGCTTGCTCAGGATCGTGTACCAGGACAGACCTGCCTGCATCGTTTCGAGGAGGAGGAATTCGAAGTGCCTGCGCTCGTCGTGGACTGGCGCGCCCCACTCCTCATCGTGGTACTTCACGTAGAGCGGGTCGGTTCCGCACCATGGGCAGCGTTCGGTCATGGCAGCCGCCTCACGCCGCGACTCATGCCGCTCCTCACGCCGCGGCCCCATCCGTCCTCGGCGCCGCGGCGGCGTACTTCGAGTAGAGGTAGGCGCCGATCACCACAAGTCCGCTCGCGATGACGGAGAGCGTGCCGGGAAAGAGGGAGTACACGCCGGCCGCCAGTAGTATGGCGCGCAGCCACCAGGGGATGGGTCTCGTTATGTAGCCCATCCAGAAATAGCCGAAGGCGAAGATCGCGATCGTCCCCGACACTGCCGCCATCAGGTTGGCGGCCAGCCCGCCCTGCATGAGGAGGCCGGGATCGTAGCAGAAGGCGAAGGGAACGATGAAGGCGAGGAAGCCGAGCCTCATGGCCTGGAAGCCGATCTTGTTGGGCGGGGCACCCGATATCGAGCTGGCCGCGAAGGCCGCGAGGGCGACAGGAGGCGTTATGTTCGATATGACGGCGAAATAGAAGACGAACATGTGGGACGCGAGGGGCGTGAAGCCCATCCTCACGAGTATGGGCGCGCCCAGGGCGGCCGCGAGGATGTAGGCTCCCGTCGTCGGCAGCCCCATGCCCAGGAAGATCGATATCACCATGATGAGGAGGAGTCCCAGGATGGGAACGTCCTTGGCGAAGGAGAGGACGAAGCCGACGAGCTTGCCGCCGATGCCCGTGAGCGCGACGGCGCCGAGCACGATGCCGGCCGTCGCGCAGGCGATGGCGATGAGGGGTATTCCCTTGGAGCCTTCGTGGATCGCGTCGATGACATCCTTGAGCCCCATGCCCGCATTGAAGAAGGTCGCGGCGAGGAAGAGCGCCAGGACGGGGATGATGCCCAGCCTGGATTTCATCAGCGGTTCGGAAAGTCCGGGGAAGATGGTGGAGGCCAGGAAGACGGCCATCGCGATGGTTCCCACGATGTAGGAAATCTTGCGCTTGCCCTTGTCCTCCGTCTTCGGGGTGAAAAAGGCCGTGACCCATGCCAGGATTATGCCCATGATGGCGGCCTTCATCGGGGTCGAGCCGGAGAGGAGGAAATACACGATGCCGGCGAGGGGCGTGATCATATAGAACTTCTTGAATACGCTCCGCTTCGAAGGCAGGTCTTCGGCCGGCAGTCCCTGGAGGTTGTTCTTGTAGGCGGCCAGCTTCACCATGAGGAAGACGGCCCCGTAATACATGAGGGCGGGCAGGATAGCCGCGATCATGATGGTCTTGTAGGGCAGCCCCAGGAAGGAGGCCATCAGGAAGGCTCCCGCTCCCATGACGGGAGGCATGATCTGCCCGCCGGTGGATGCCACGGCCTCGACCGCACCCGCGAAGTAATCCTTGTAGCCGATTTTCTTCATGAGGGGAATGGTGAAGGTGCCGGTGCCGTAGACGTTCGCCACCGCCGATCCGGAGATGGACCCGAAAAGGCAGGATGAGGTGACGGCGATGAGGGCCGGCCCCCCCGGCTGGGTCCCGGTGAGCGCCTGGGCGAAGTCCATGAAATAAGCCCCGACGCCCGTCTTCTCGAGGAAGCCACCGAAGATCAGGAATACCATGACATAGGTGGCTGAAACGCCGAGAGGCGAGGAGAAGATGCCCTCGTCCGTGAGGAAGGACTGTTCGATCACTTCGGGCAAGGTGAAGGAGATGCCCTGGAAGAGCCCCGGTATGTATTTCCCTAGGAGCATGTAGAGTATGGCCACGACGGCGATGATCGTGATGGGCAGGCCCACGACGCGTCTGGCCGCCTCGAGGAGGAGGAGGACGAGGAGAATGCCGAGCAGGAGCTGGGTTGTCGTCACCGCGTCGACCTGGACGATTCTCGAGGTGATCGCCCAGTAGTTGGCGATGATGTAGACGCCCGGCACGAAGCAGAGAAGCGCGAGAAAGGCATCGTACCACGGCACCTTGTTCGTGATTCCGCTTTTCCTGACGGGCCAGAGGATGAAGGCCAGGGGCAGGATCATGGACAGGTGGAGGGACCTCTGGAGGTAGGCCTCGAAATTGCCGAACACGGACGTGTAGATGTGGAAAAGGCCGATCAGCACGACGTACGCGTACATCAGCTTCCTGGCGGCGCCTTCTAGTTTACGCATGGGATATCTCCGGGATAAAGCTATGAAAGGAGGCCGGAGCATGCCCCGGCCTCTCTGAAACGTTCGGATGGCGAAAAGCCGTATCGGCTATTTCACCGATTTCCAGAACTGGACCGAACCCGGATGGGCCGGAAGGTCGACGGGGAGGGCTTCCTGGATGCTGAGCTCGTTGAAATCCTTGACCGCGGCGACGATGCTGGCCTTGTTCGCCCACATGGCCTTGTTCAACTCATATACTAAAGCGTCGGGCAGGTCCTTGCGCACCACGAGGCAGTTGTAGTCGCCGATCGTCTTGATGGGAGCCTTCACGCTCTTGTAGACGCCGGGTTCGATCGTGAAGGTCGTCGTGCCATAAGCCTTGGCGAGGGCGTCGAGGGCCGGCTGTCCGATAGGCAGGATGTAGATCGGCGTGGAGCTCTCGATGTTCATGACGATGCTGGCGACCTTGCCGACCGAGAAGGCGAAGAGGTCGAGGTGGTTGTCGGCCATGAGGTCGGCGCCGTTTTCGTAGGAGGTGAACTCGAAGGACCATCCCTTCTTCTTGAGCTTTTCGTAGTCTGTGCCGTATCCCTTCTTGAAAAGGGCCTTGATGACGAACTCCGAGGCTGTGCCCGGCTTGAGGGTGGCGAAGCGGACGGGGATGTTCTTGGCGATGAGGTCATCGAAGGACTTGATCCCGTTCTTGTCCGCGAAATCCTTTCTGATGATGTAATAGGTATACTGCGTGTAGAGGTTGGCCATGACGACGGCGTTCTTGATTTCCTTGCCCGCGAAATCCTCTTCGCCGGCGAGGGCGGCTCCCACGAGGGAGACGACCGAGAATCCGAAATCGCCCTTCTTGAGGTCGGTGTTGAGGATGTTGGCCACGCCGCCGCCCGTCGAGGATGTCGTCTGGAGGACATTTTTGCTCCACATTTCGGAGAGGGCGGTACCGAGGGCGAACCAGTTGCCTCCGGGAGGACCCGCCATGAACTTGAGCTGATCGGGCCAGCCCGCCTTGTTCTGCGCGCCTGCTCCGGCCGCGAGCAGAAGTACCGAGAGAATCAGCACGGCTCTTTTCATCGAATGCTCCTCCTGTGATGGATGCCCGTTCCCGGACATTGATAAATATGCATTTTAGTGGACTGGGAATGATTCGTCAATAAAGTTTTTATTTATGAAATTGTATTTCGAATTTTGATAAAACCGCGTCGCAGGGCTCCAGATCGCCTCAATGTGCAAAAACCGGGAATAGCGTTATCTTTATTATATGGAGAGAAAATCCGGCTCCATAGCCTCGGGCGCGGCGATGCTCGTCGCCGCCGCATTCCTTTTTCTTTCCTGCGCGAGCATCGCGCCCACGGCATCCCGGACGGGCTTTGCCCTTGGAGAGTGGGGCGGCGGCGGACTGGTCCGGACCCGGTACGGAGTCCTGGAAGGCAGGGCCGACCGCGACGGCACTCTCGCCTGGCTGGGAATTCCCTACGCCGCTCCTCCCCTGGGGGATCTCCGCTGGCAGGCTCCGCGGCCCCCGTCCCCCTGGCTGGGCACACGCCAGGCGACCCGGTTCGCGTCCAGATCCATCCAGCGCTCCTCCCTGCTGGGAACGACCGTCGGATCCGAAGACAGCCTCTATCTCAATGTGTGGCGGCCTGCCACCGATGCCCGCAACCTCCCGGTCTACGTATGGATCCACGGGGGAGGCAACACATCGGGAGCCTCTGACGCCAGCCCCGAATACTACGGACATGCCTTGGCGGCTAGGGCAGGGCTTGTCTTCGTGTCGGTGAACTACAGGCTCGGCATTTTCGGCTGGTTTTCCCATCCCTCCCTCCGCACGGGCGACCCGAACACCGATTCTGGCAATTTCGGCACTCTCGACCTCATCGCCTCCCTCGAATGGGTGCGCGACAACATAGCCGCCTTCGGGGGCGATCCCCTCAACGTGACCATAGCCGGGGAATCGGCGGGAGCCTTCAACGCCCTGACCCTCCTCATCGCACCGGCCGCGAGGGG
>CAZRYP010000150.1:0-6175 GCA_964604295.1 uncultured Treponemataceae bacterium | reverse complement strand
CATGAATTTTGGATGCGCACGATGCATCAAATCCGGTGAAATGTCAAGTCATGCGCCTTGTGCGGCCCCGCGCATGTTGACATTCATCACGGCGGTACATACTATTTCATATATTTCCTGGGCGCAAGTACCAATCTATAAATTCGAATGCCCAATAATTCAAGGAGTTGACGTGGCGAAAGAAGAAGCCATTGAGGTGGAGGGGATCGTCCGCGAAGCCCCCCCCAACACGATGTTCAGAGTCGAACTGCAGAACGGCCACATCATTCTCGCCCATCTCTCGGGCAAAATGAGGAAACACTATATCCGCATCGTTCCCGGCGACAAGGTTCGCGTGGGGCTCTCCCCCTACGACCTTTCCCGCGGCAGAATCATCTATCGAGAAAAATAATCCCGCTTCCTGATTCTCACCCATGTAGCGCCCCGCCCTCCCGAGTTCCGGTCGGCGGGTCCGAAACTTCCGGCAAGACTGTTGGCTTCCAGAGCCCTCCTCACCACATCGGCCATCACGGGCTCGTTCGCCGAATGGAGTCCCTTGCCGTGGATGATGAGCACCTTCTCCATCCCTGAACGGCCGCAGGAAACGAGAAAGTCGACGATGAGTCCGTCGGCTTCCGCCGCCGTCTTGCCATGGAGGTCCAGAGCCGCCTGGGGACGCATGCGCCTCAGCCGTTCGGCTTCTTCTATCCTTGCGGACTTATCGTCGGCGCCCGGCTCCGATGCCTCATCCTTGTCGGGGACTCCATGCATCGTCATCCAGTGATTGAGGTAATCGGCCGCGCTCGCTTCCTTCCGCGCGGGAGCGACGCCCCTATTCGCCGTCGACCCGGTGGAAGCTCCGTCCCGCGAAACCTTGTCGGACTTGTCCGGGGCATTGGCTTTTTTCCCGGGGCCCCGAGGAGAATCCTTCTTTCCGGCATCCCTTTTCTGGCTTTCATCCCACTGGCGCAAAATCTTGTCAAAATCCATATTCCCCGCTTGTTGAGCTAGGATAATGAAAAGCCTGCCGCCAGTCAAACCGGGGGGAGCTTGCGCCGGGAGCCGCGCGGCGGGAATCGCCCCGGCGGCGGGAAATGCGCGCCTGGCGGCAGGAGCCGCGACCCCGGTTGCGGCCACGGGCTTTTTCTTCCATACTTGGACAGGCACGCGAGGAAACCATGATCAACGCACGACGCTATCGCCCGACCAATACCCGTTTCTTCACCTGGATTCTCCGCCACAGTTTCGGGGCTTTCGTGAGATGGCGCTACAGGGCGCGAGGGATCGGACTCGATGTTTTCGACAAGGTCAGTCCCCCCTTCATCCTCGTCGGCAACCACTCCACCCTCCTGGATCCTTTCATCACCAACTTCTTCGTACCCCACCCGGTCCACTGGGTATCGAGCGACGGCAACATGCGCACCCCCCTGATGCGCTTTCTCCTGATAAAGCTGGTCGGATCCATCCCCAAATCCAAGGCCATACCCGATATCGAGACCGTCAACTGGATCGTCGAATTCATCCGGAAGCGGAAGGGGGTGGTCGGTTTCTATCCCGAAGGCCAGTCCACATGGAACGGCGAATCCCTCGCCGCCTTCGGCTCGACGGCCAAGCTCATCAGGCTCCTCAAGGCCCCCGTCATATGCGCCCTGTCCCGCGGGGCCTACATGACGAAGCCCCGATGGGCCTACACGAGGCGCAAGGGGGAGATGGAAATCGAGTTCACCCAGCTCTTCACGCCCCAGATGCTGAAGGAGATGAGCGTCGGGGAAATAGACGAAAGGCTGAACGCGGCCATCTTCCATGACGACGGCGCATGGACGAGAAGCCGGGGATTGAGGTTCCGCGATCCGAAGCGGGCCGAGTGCCTCGAATTGGCGCTCTATGTATGCCCCGCATGCGGGGGACTCCATACCCTCGCGAGCAAGGACGTGACCTTGAGCTGTTCGGCATGCGGATTCCAGGCCGAATACGGTGAAGATGGAAGTTTCAGGCTGATGAAGGCGGGCGACGGCGGGTCCTCGGCCTGCGGGAGCATGGGAGCCGGTACCGATGCCCTCGCCTTCCCCTCGATCAAGGAATGGGATTCATGGCAGAAGTCCCATCTCGAAAAGCTCCTCAGGGAGGTATACGCGGCAGAGCCCGGACGGGTCGTGTTTTCCGACGAGAAGGCGAGGCTCCTGCGCGGCAGGCGCATGGACGGGATGAAGAGCATGGGCTATGGAAGGCTGGCCTTGAGCTCATCCACCCTCAGCCTCGATCCGGAAGAGGGCGGGACGATATCCTTCGATCTCGCCGAGATCGACGGACCGGGCGTCCTGAAATGGAATTTCTTCGAGTTCTATATCGGGAACACGGTCTATAGAGTCAAATTCGACGACAGGGCTGCCTCGGGCTACAAGTACACGGTCGCCATGGAGATTCTCGCCGCCCTGAGACTGGGGAACTGAAGGCTTTCCCCGCCAGGGGGACGAGGCTTCAGTCCCTGTACCAGAGCTGGGACGGCTTCGCGAAACTCTTCTTCTTCGCGATCAGCACGTAGGACACGAGCACATACAGCAGATATATCCCTGTAATGCCCATCATGATCCAGTAATACGACATGGAGCCCGTCACATAGGCCTTGGCGGGCAGGTTGATCCCCAGGATGAAGGGGATCGCCAGCACGAAAGTGAGGCCGGCGGAAAGCATGTAGTCGGATGAGACCTTCGTCTTGAATTCGGGATCCATCACGCGCAGGAGGGCGAGGCCTGTCGAAAGCGTGCCCGTCGAGACTCCGTACAGCATGAGCATCCTCTCGAAGCGGAAATCATGGAACATGCGCGAACTCATCCAGGGTACGGTGATGCTCACCATGAGCCCGCAGAGCGTGGACATCACGAGGATGGGCAGCCAGTATTTCCCGACGAACACGAGGGAAATGGCCGCCAGGGCGCCGGCCACCATGAAGTCGACCGAAAATCCCGAAACCCTCGTGAGCGTATCGTCGTCGAGAACGTGGCCTATCTTCAGCAGGTCCACGATCTTCCTCACCACGATGGCGCAGATGGCCGAGAAGATGAAGTTGATCCCCCAAAAATTGGCCGCCAGTTCCGCGCCTGTCTTGCCCGCGAATCCGAGGAGGATGGTGAGCCCCTTCAGGAGGAGGAAGGAGAGGAAATAGACGACGCAGACCGCGGCGATATGGAAGCTGAAGGAATCGATGGCTTCCGAATCCGTGGAAAGCCGGGCGCCCACGGGCTTCGGCTCGTGCTTGGCCACCATGCCCGTGAGAAGATCCTTGTCCTTCATGAAAGACAGCATCTCCGCGCTGACCCATCCCCTTCGTATGCCCATGTTGATGAGCACCACGCCTCCGAAGCAGGCCCAGAGATAGCCGAGCGCCGCGAAGGTGAGGCCCACGGAGGCTCCGCCCTCGAAGCCCATGGCTTCCCAGCCCTTGCCGATCGCATATGCCTGGCCCGGTCCCAGCGCGAATCCGAGAGGGAGATGGAGACCGAAGGCCGGATGGAGGGTAGGAAGGAAGAGGAGGGTGAGCGCGAGGCCAAGGAGGGCCTGGGTTGAATATCCCATGAGAATGCCCGAAGTCATGCCGACGACTCCGCCCCCCTTGTGGCCCTTGGCTTTGGGGGGCGAAGAGCGCAGCGACATCGAGATGAAGGATATGTTGAGGAGGTGATAGACGAGATCCCCGAGGTTGTTCATCTTGTAGCCCACGGCGGGAAGGACGAAGTTGTAGACAGGGAGGAGGATGAAGCCGGCGGTCAGCGCGTTGGGTATGAGGTATTTCTGGAAAAACCTCACCTTGGAGCGTATCAGAGTCGCCATGAGCAGCGCGGCCGAAATCAGGCCTGCATCGATTATCACTTTCCAGGAAAAATCCATGCGGTACTCCTTGCTAAGAGCATGGTAGGCGGGGTATCGGAAGCACGCAAGGGGGTGCGCGCCGGCTCTGGACAAAGGGGGAGACCCATCGGAGAATGGTTCTCTATGGAATTGCGCGATACCGCACGCCTCGCCTCATGCAGGATCTTCGCGGGCATCCAGCCCGACATCCTGGCTGGAAGCCTGGCTTCGATCCCCCATACGCTCCGGCGCTTCGAGGAAGGCTCCCTCGTCCTGCTCGCGGGCTGCAGGTATTCCACCCTCCATGTCCTGATCGAGGGGGAAGCCAGCGCCGAAATGACGAGCGACGAGGGAAAGGTGGTTCGGGTCGAGAGTTTCAGGGCCGTGGAGGCCCTCGCCTCGGCGATACTCTTCACACCCGGGCAGATCCTGCCTGTCAGCGTCGAAGCCAGGACGGAATGCCGCTTCGTGCTGATCCCCAAGGAAGGGCTTCTTGGGCTCTGCATGAAGCACAAGCCCATACTCGAAGCCCTTCTCGGGGAAATCGGGACGCGCGTGGACACGCTCACCGAGAAGCTCAAGGCCGCCCAGTTCATAAGCCTCAGGGAAAAACTCGCCGACTGGCTTCTCCGCCGCTGCGAACTTTCCGGCTCTATGACGCTCCACCTGGAAGCCACCCGCGAGAGGACGGCCGAACTCTTCGGGGTGGCGAGACCGAGCCTGTCGCGCGAGCTGGGAGCCCTGCGAAAGGCGGGCATCCTGGAACTTTCGGGGAAGGATGTCACGATACGGGATATCGCCGCCCTGCGAAGGCTCAGGAATTCCCGGCCGGCTCCAGGGAAGCGATGAAGCGGTCGATCAGGTACCGGGCGACGGATCCCGGCGGAGGGATATCGGGCAGATTCTCGGGCGCGAACCAGCCGAGATGGTCGATTTCCTCCCCGTCCGGACGCGCTTCGCCCGACCTGTACTCGGCTTCGAAGGCTATCATGAGGGAATCGGGGAAGGGCCAGGGCTGGGACCTGACATAGCGCGGCTCGCCTATCTCGATACCCGCCTCTTCCATCACTTCCCTTGCCACGGTTTCCTCCAGGGTTTCCCCCGGCTCCACGAAGCCCGCGATAAGACCGTGCCTGCCTGAGGGAAACTTGGCGTTATGGGCGAGGAGCATCTCGCGACCTCGACGCACAAGGGTGATGACGGCGGGGGAAATGCGCGGAAAGAAGGCGCGGCCGCAGGCTTCGCAGACCTTGGCGCCTTCGGATTCGCGGCCGCGCCCCTCGGAGAGCGGAGCGCCGCAGAAGCTGCAGTGGCGCGACACCGACGACCAGTGCGCGTAGGCTCTCGCCTTGAGGACGAAGGCCGCGGCGCCGTCGTGGGCGGAGCCGATGAACTGCCTCAGGGGGAGGCGGGAAGCTCCCTGAATGACCGCGGCTCGCTCCTCGTCCAGTTCGGCCGCCATATATCTCCTGCCTCCGAAGCTGAACATGGCGCCGGAGAATCCGGCTGGCAGCTCCTCGCCCTCGGGAAGTTCCCCGAACCCCGTGAGGCTGAGCGTGTCGAAGGCCGGCAGATCGGAATCCGCCATGGTCCCCGAGGGGGGCAGAATGAGGTCGGGGCCGCAGAAGAGGGAATAGCCCGCAGCGCGCATGTATGCCATCGGTACGCCCTTCCCGCTCAGCGGTGCAGCACGGTTTCTTCGATAATCCTGAGCTGCGAGCGGTACAGGCCGGTGATATTGGTACCGTAGTCGGCCACGAGACGCAGCATGTCCCTGGGATTCCTGTCCTCGTCCATGCCGTTGATCCTGTCGCCGGCATCGCCGAGGCCCGGCATGATGTAGGCGCGCTCGTTGAGCACCGGATCCATCCAGAGCGTATAGACCGTGACGTTCTCGATCGCCCTGACTATCCTCAGGCTGCCTTTAAGCGCGGAAATCACGTTGAGGAACTTGATGGACTTGGGTTTGACGCCCTTCTCGAGGAGGAACTTCACGACGGTGACGAGGGAACCGCCCGTGGCGTTCATGGGATCGGCGAACACGAGATTCTTGCCGTCCAGTTCTTCCAGCTTGAAGTAGGAGCGGTCCAGGTCGAGTATGTATTCCATCGTCGTCTCGCTCTTGGTGTCGTCGCGCTTGATCTTGAAGAGGGCGAAGGGAGTGAGGTAGCCGGTGGAGGAATATTCCTGGATTTCCTTGGAGACAATCATGGAAGGAAGGAGGGCTCCCCTCAGCATGACGCACATGACCGTGTCCGAGAGCTGGGCATCTATGTTGGGGATCTTGTGTACGGCGTAGTTCTGCACGGGGATGCTCACGGGCGTCTTGACGATGAGGTAGTTTTTGTTG
>CAZRYP010000149.1:0-6190 GCA_964604295.1 uncultured Treponemataceae bacterium | reverse complement strand
GGCTGTCCCGCGGAAATGACCTCCTGGAGAACGAGAAACCCGTTGATGAGACTCTGGTTCGCTTGGGCTGGCATCATGGTGAATCCAGTATAATGGAAGGGTCCGCCCAATGATACTGAAAAAGCTTGACAATTTACTGGTGCTATTATAGCATCAATATCGTCGAATCACCCATTCGACTCCCAAACGACAAAGTAAAGGAGAGGAACATGAGAAGAATCAGGTCGATAGCCGTCGCGATGATGCTCATAGGTCTTGCCACGGGCGCGTATGCGCAGGTGCGGAATCTCACGATCGCCAGTCTCGAACCCGTCGGGGCCCCGACTACCCTGGCGGTGGAGTATATGGCCAAGCTCGTCAGCGAGCGAAGCAACGGGCAGGTCAAGATCAATCCCAATCCGGGCGGCTCCTTGGGAACCGGCCTCCAGATCATGGAAAGCCTGAGCCTGGGAACGATCGACATGGTCTCCATGGTTCTCGAGTGGTACGCCCCCTTCGTGAAGGACATCAACGTCTACGTCATGGGCTTCACCTTCAGGGACGACGCCCATTTCAGGAAATTCCTCGAGTCCCAGATCTTCGACGACATGAAGAGGCAGGTTCTGGACAAGATGGGCGTGCGGATGCTGGCTTCGAACTGGGTCGGCCTCCCTCGCGTCATGGTGTCCAAGAAGCCGATCAACACTCCCGCCGACATCGCGAACATCAAAATGAGGGTACCCGAGATCGAAACCTACCTGAAAGTATGGAAGGGTCTCGGAACGAGCCCCACCCGCGTCGCCTGGGCCGAAGTCTACCTTGCCCTCAAAACAGGAACCGTCGACGCCGCCGAAGGCCCCCTCGACCAGATGTATGCCACCAAGTTCTACGAAGCGGCGCCCTACATCACGCTCACGAACCATCTCCAGCAGGTCTTCACCATCTCCATCAACGAGGCGAAGCTCAAGACTCTGCCCAAAGCCACCCAGGAGCTCCTGACGACAGCCGCGAACGACGCGGGAGAGTATTTCCAGAAGCTCATCAGGGACCAGTTCGAAGCCAACAAGGCCAAGATGATAGCCGGAGGCGCGGTCCTGCGGAATGTCGACACGACACCCTTCCAGAAAATGCTCGCTCCCGTCATCGCCGATTCCGAAGCCACCGGTTTCTGGTCCAAGGGTCTGTATCAGCGCATCCAGGACATCAAGTAACCCAAAATCCAACCGGGAATTCCCGGTTGCGGGGCGGACTGCACGATGTCCGCCCCGGATAAGGATCGAAATCCATGACAGCCTTATATCGCATATTGCAGGGCATCGAGAAGACAATCGTCAAAGTGTACGGGATCCTAGGCACGGTCTTCTTCGCGCTGCTGACGGTGGTAATGCTCACCCAGATATTCATGAGACGCGTCGTCAACCGTCCCTTCGTATGGGCCGAGGATCTGAACGTCCTGCTCTTCGTGTGGATCACCTTTATGGGCGCCGCCGTCCTCTTCAGCAGGAAACAGCTGATCAGCGTCGACATGCTGTTCACCCGCCTGCCTCGCAGGACAGCGCATATCGTCGAACTTGTCTTCGATGTGGTACTGCTCTTTTCCTCGAGCTACGTGTTGAAGCTGTCGATCGATTTCCTCAAAAGACAGATAGCCCTGGGCCACAAGCTCGGCGGGGGCCTGGGCCTTCCCAGCTGGGCGATGACCGCGGCCCTGGTGGCATCGATGGCGTCCATTCTGCTTTCATCGCTCGTTTTCATAGTCAGGGAAGCATCAGCCCTCGGAGTCCACGAAAAAGGAGAGCCTGCACATGAATAGCATCACGGAAAAGGAACGAACGATAGAAATAGTCAAGGATGTCGACGTCATCGTGGCCGGCGGAGGCCCGGCCGGAATCGCGGCTGCCGTCGCCTCAGCCAGGAACGGAGCCCGTACCGTGCTCGTGGAACGAAACGGCTGGCTGGGCGGAATGGCCACCTCGGGTCTTGTGCATCCTTTCATGCCTTCCTACGCGGGAGACAAGCCTATAAACAAGGGAATATTCTGGGAGATCGTCGAAAGACTCGTGCGCCGGGGCGCGGCCGTGCATCCCGACCTCACGAAAATGGGCACCGGGTACTCCGGTTTCGTAGTCTGGCCCCATGCCCATGTCACGCCCTTCGACGCCGAAGTCCTGAAATGGGTCATCCAGGAACTGCTGGAAGAAGCCAAGGTGGATGTGATCCTGCATTCCCTCGTCGTGGACGCGATAATGGAAGACGGCGCGGTCGGGGGAATCGTCATCGAGAACAAATCGGGAAGGATGGCGTTGAAGGCAAGGGTCATTGTGGACGCCACGGGCGACGGGGACGTCGCCGCGGCCTCGGGCGCCGCGTACGAGAAGGGAGGCGACGCCGACGGTTCCATGCAACCGGCCACGATCTTCTTCAGGTTGGGCGGCGTCGACAGGAAGAAAGTTGACCGATACATGGCCGAGCATCCCGAGGAAAGGCACTTCAAGTCATTCGCGAAAGCCGCCCAGGAAAAGGGCGAATTCATCCCCTCCAAGCACGACGTGCTATTCTTCTACACGCCGCGGGAGGGCGAAGTGGCGATCAACACGACGAGGATCCACGGCGTAGACGGCACCAATGTGTTCGACATCACGAGAGCCGAGTTCGAAACCCGGAGACAAGTCCAGATTCTCTACAAGTTCTTCCGCAAGTACGTTCCGGGCTTCGAGGACTGCTATGTCACGACGACTGCCCCCGAAGTGGGATTCAGGGAAACCAGGAGGATCGTGGGCGAATACAGGCTCACCAAGGAAGACGTGCTGGATACCCGCCAGTTCCCCGACAATATCGCCCAATGCTCCTACATGATCGACATCCACGACCGCACGGGAACCGAACTGTTCTATACGCCCGTGCCCGAGGGCAGGTCCTACGGCATACCCTACAGATGCCTGCTTCCGGTCAAGGTGGAAAACCTGATCGTGGCCGGCCGCTGCGTCTCCTGCACCCAGGAAGCTCACGGATCCCTGAGGGTCATGCCTCCTTCCTTCTCGATGGGACAGGCGGCCGGCACCGCGGCAGCTCTGGCCGCCCTGGGAAAGGTCAGCCCGCGAAGGGTGAACGTCCGGGAACTGAGAGCCACTCTGGCCAGCCAGGGTCAGGTAATCGACGAGCTATAAGGAATCGGCAAGGTGAATACAATATTTCTGGTGATAGTCGTCAGCCTCATCGTCCTCATGGCCTTCAAGGTGCCTGTCGCCTGGGCAATGATAATCTCATCCGTCCTGGCCTTGCTGATCGAAGGGAACCTGCCCATGATGGCGGTCGCCCAGAGGATGTGGGGCGGTTTGGAAAGTTTCCCGCTCCTGGCCATACCCCTTTTCATATTCGCGGGTAACCTGATGAATATCGGAGGCGGGTCGGAGCGAATTTTCAGCTTCTGCATGGCCGGATTGAGGCATGTACGGGGAGGCCTGGCCTACGTCAACGTCCTTGCCAGCATCATCTTCGCGGGCATGTCGGGCGCCGCGACGGCCGACGCCGCCGGGCTCGGCGCGATCGAGATAAAGGCCATGAAGGATGACGGTTACACCCCGGAATTCTCGGCTGCTGTGACGGCCGCTTCCTCGATCATAGGCCCCATTATTCCGCCCAGCATCCCCTTCGTCATCTACGGCGTCATGGCCCAGGTCTCGGTAGGCAGCCTCTTCCTCGCGGGAGTGATTCCCGGCCTCGTGATCGGGATCACCCTGATGATCATGGTCTATTTCGCGTTGAAGAAGAGCAAGCATCCGACAAAGCCCCGCGCTTCGATAAGCGAAATACTCCACGAGTTCAAGGCATCGTTCTGGGCCCTGCTCGCCCCCGTGATCATACTGGGCGGGATTTTTTCCGGCGTATTCACGCCGACCGAAGCGGGGGCGGCCGCGGCCCTCTACGCCCTGATCCTGGGCTTCATCTACGGCGGCATAAGCCTGAAAAACCTGCCGGCCATGCTGAAGGAGACAATGCTTTCGACGGCTCAGGTCACCTTCACCGTCGCCGCGGCGGGTCTCTTCGGCTGGATACTCACCCGCTACAATTTCCCGACTGCGGTGACGAACCTGCTGATGTCGCTGACGACGAGCAAATTGGTGGCGCTTCTGCTTATAAATGTCGCCCTGCTCTTCCTCGGATGCTTCATCGACGCGACCGCCCTCATCATCATGATGACGCCCGTCATCGTGCCGATCGCCAACAGCTTCGGCATCAGCCTCATCCAGATGGGACTGATCGTCGTCGTGTCGTGCATGATAGGGATCAACACCCCGCCGGTCGGCATCTGCCTCTACATAGTCAGCAACATCGCCGAGGCGCCCATGCACAAGGTGGTGAAGGAGATGATGCCCTTCTACGTCGCCTACATCATCTCTCTTTTCGTCATCACCTACATACCTGCCGCTTCGCTCTTCCTCCCGAACCTGCTGAATCTATAGCGGGACATCTGTAAACCCCGGGCGATTTCCCGGAAGGGGGAGGCCTTGGCCTCCCCCTTTTTATGCCCGAAATCCTCCCTAGACGAGGACGAGCCCGGCGGTGAAAAGTTCGGCCCAGGCTTTCCGGGACAGGGCGAGCCGCGAGAACAGCTCGGCGCGGGGCATTCCCGAGGCGCGGAACCCAGGGGAGGACAGGAAAGCGACGAGGGTCTTCGCGACCGCAGGCTGAAGTTCCAGCGAACGCAGTTCGCCGCGATATGCCCAAGTCAAGCCGGCCTTGCCGGGTCCGGCGGCCTTCAGCGCCGGAGCGCCCGCGACCCAATGGGCGGTGCCACCGGGCGCCGCGGAGGCTTGGTCGATGGGTCGGTCCAGCGCTTGGTCGAGTTCTTCGTCGAGGGCTTCCTCGGCGGCCGCGATGAGGGTTTCCGCGAAATCCCCCGCGATGGAAGCCGGTGGAGAACTCTTGCCGAACCAGGCAGAAGCCGGCTTCTCCAGATCGATCCCCTCCATCCAGGAGGCGAGGGAAGCGGCCAGGGGGGCGTCGAAACGGTCGAAGGCCGCTTCACCCTTGAAGGCCAGGTCGTTGTTCGCGAAGCTCCAGGCTTTGTCCGAGGGCTCGAGTCCAGGCCTTTTCCCTTCCTTCCACTCCCTGTACATGCGCGAATGCCTCGTGAGCACGAAGCGGTGCCAGAAGGCGGAATCCACGAGCCCCGAGGCGAAGAGCTGGCGGCAGAATTCCGCGGAATCGACGATGTCGGACTTGGGCTGGCCCGGAAAGCCGTAGATTAGATATGCATGCACGAGAATTCCCGACCGCCTCATGGCCACGAGGGTGCGGACGAGGCTGGGCAGGTCGAAGCCCTTGTCCGTCATTTCCAGTCCGCGCTCGGTAGCGATTTCGATCCCGCCCGATACGGCGACGAGGCCCGACGCCGCGAGATATTCGCAGCGTCCCTGGGTCCAGGAGGAATCGAAGCGGACATTGCCCCAGAAGGAGAAGGGCCTGGCGCCCGCCGCGGCTCGCGCGCGGTTGGCCCGGGCGAAGTCGAGAAGGGCGGCCATGGGCATGGCTTCGTCCACGAAGTGTATGCCGTACAGCCCGGTCCGCGCGCCCGACTTTTCCGCGGCGTCGAAAAGGGCTCCGGTCCTGGTCCTCGCGAAATCGGCGACATACTCGAGCTCGGTGTCGCAGAAGGAGCAGCGCCGCCAGTAGCAGCCGTGCGCCAGACCGTACTTGAGCCATGGAGTGTCCGACCAGAGCCTGTGCATGGGGTTGCCCGAGTCCACGACCCTGAGATAAGCCCTGAAATCGGCGCTCCGGTAGTCGGGGAAGACGCCGACGACGGCCTCCCGCTCAATCCTGGCGAAGCGCTCCGCGTCCCCACACTCGACGAGGCTTCGACCTGGTCCCGATTCCAGGCGCGCCGAGTCGTCCGGGGGGAATCCCGCCACGATGAGATCGCCCTCGCCGCGGCGAATCATGGTCCTGTACAGGGCTGAAGCGGAGGCTGGGGCGGCAGCGGCTGGGGCGGCAGCGGCGCTGGAATTGGCTGCGCTCTCCGCGGCGGCCTCGCGCTCCATGATCGAGGCGAGGCTCCCGTATCCGGCGTCGAATGACAGATAGTCGCAGAAGTCGAAGAGGCCGGTGTCGCGGAGGCCGCGGAGCTCGGTGGATACATAGCCACCGCCGAACACGATCAACGGCGTTTTCGCGGAGGGGTCGGCGGGGCTCGGAATGGAGCGGACCG
>CAZRYP010000148.1:0-6203 GCA_964604295.1 uncultured Treponemataceae bacterium | reverse complement strand
GGCGCCAGAGCGGCGCCTCGATCATACTATCCTCTGCTCAGGGAGCTGTCAATTTACTTTTACTGGGTGATCCAGGCCTGCTCGGCGCCCTTGACGGATTTGGCCGCGGAAAGCCATTTGCCCGCGTCGGTGCGCGAAGGGTAGGGTCCCACCTTCACGATGTACCTGCTCTTTCCGTCGATGTCCCTGACCGTGATCACGGCGGGCAGGCTCTTGCTGAGGAAGGCTGCCTTGAGGGCGTCCGCGTTGTCCTTGCCCGAGAAGCTTCCCGCCTGGATCCAGTAGTCTCCGGCCGCGGGCTGTACCGCTGCCGTCGTCTTCGCGGGGGCCTTCGTGGTGGTCGTGGCCTTGGCCACCGTGGTGGTCGTGGCCTTCGCTACCGTGGCGGCCGGCTTGGGAGGCGGAGCCTGGACTGCCGGCTGCGCGGGCGCGGTGCTGGCTTTCGGCTGCTCGGCCGGCTTTATGTTCGTCTGAGTCGCCGGGGGCGACACATAGATCGTCGTGGAAGCGGGCTTGGCATCGGCGGGGGGAAGGGCGGCCGGCGCCGAAGGATCGTTCCCATAGACTATGATGATGTCGCCGGCGCTCGTCGTCTGGGTCGTGGAGGGGGCGAGGGGCGTGTCGGCGACGAAGTCCTCGGGGGATTCCTGGCGGGACTCTGACTTGCCGCTCAGGTCGAAGGGGGCCTGTTCGGCGGATTTCCCGGGCGCGAAAAGAAAAAAGGCTGCGGCTATGACGATCAGTGCGAAAAGACTGACCGCTGCGGCCAACCAGAGGAATTTTTTGGAATTTTCAGGCATGTGGCATCTCCATGCCCAGAATATCGGAGGCTTTGCCGCGGAGATATAGGTCTTTTTGCGCTTATACGCCGACGGATCGCGGGGAATCCGACGCGAGGATCCTCCCTATGTCCCGTTTCAGCGCATCCAGGTCTCCGCCGTTGTCCAGAAAGAGGACGGGCGGATGGACTTCCGGCCTCATCCTCCAGAGATATCGCTGGCTTGCGATACGCGTGAGGATATCCCTGACGCCGAGCCCGTCCCTTTCCCTGCCTCGCCGGATGCGTTCGCAAAGGGGGGCGCGCACCTCAAGGATGAGCGTGCATCGCTCCTTCTGGGGGAAGCGGTAGAGCAGGGCCGCGTTGATGCATACCCTGTCGCCTGCCGCGATCGCCTGGTCGAGGAGTTCCAGCATGGGGGGATGGACTATCGATTCATGGAGGGCGAGGCGGGCGGGGCTGGAGAACACGATGGCTCCCAGGGCTCTCCTGTCGACCGATCCATCGGCTTTCAGGATACTCGGACCGAAGACTTCGGCCAGCTTGGCGGCCGAACGTTCCAGGGCGACGTGGCCGAGCTTGTCCACGTCGATGATGGAGAATCCCATGGTTTCGAGAGAGGAGGCTGCCTCGTTCTTGCCGGTGCAGTAGCCGCCGGTAAGGCCTATGATCGTTTTCATCTAATGCATGTCACCCCAGGAATAGGCTGATTCCATGCTGACTCTCAGGGGTACGGAGAGCTCGGCGGCCGATTCCATTTCCTTCCTGATTATGTCGCATGCCTTGTCGACGCTTCCCTCGGGCGCTTCGAACACGAGTTCGTCATGCACCTGGAGGAGCATGGAAACCTCGGGAGCCTTTTCCCTGAGGCTCGCGTCCACAAGGAGCATGGCGCGCTTGACTATGTCGGCGGCCGTGCCCTGGATGGGCGTATTCACGGCCACCCTCTGGGCTGCCTGGCGTTCGGTCTTGTTCCTGGAGTTGATGGCTTCTATCTTGCGGCGCCTGCCGAACATCGTCGTGGCATAGCCCGTCCTCTCCGTCTCGGTTATCGTCTTCTGAATGAAGCGGGCGACGCCGGAATAGGTAGTGAAATACGCGTCGATGAAGCTCTGTGCCTTGGAGTTCGGGATGCCCAGGTCCCTGGCGAGCCTGAAGGCGCTCATGCCGTAGATGACTCCGAAATTGATGGTCTTGGCCACTCTGCGGTGCTCCGGCGTCACCAGGCTTTCCTCTATGCCGAAAATGAAGGCGGCGGTGCGTCTGTGGATGTCGACCCCTTCCCTGAAGGCGGCCAGAAGGTTCTCGTCCCCGGAGAGGTGGGCCATCACGACAAGTTCGATCTGCGAGTAGTCGGCGGAGATCAGTCGGCATCCGGGAGAGGCCGTGAAGGAAGCGCGTATCCGCCTGCCTTCCTCGTCGCGTATGGGGATGTTCTGGAGATTGGGGTCCTTGCTCGAAAGGCGGCCCGTGGCCGCCCCTGTCTGGATATAGGTCGTATGGACCCTGCCCGAACGTTCGGCCAGCCCGGCGAGGGTGTCGACATAGGTATTCTTGAGTTTGGCCAGCATGCGCTGGCGAAGTATGAGCTCGGGAACCGGATCCAGCGGCGCGAGTTCCTCGAGGACGGCCGTGTCGGTGGAGTACCCGGTTTTCGTGCGTTTCTGGGGCGGCAGCTTGCGCTCCACGAAGAGCACTTCCTGAAGCTGCTTGGTCGAGGCCAGGTTGAACTCCCTGCCTACGAGGTTCCATACCTTCTTTTCTATGTCGCCCAGTTCCGCCTCCAGCTCGAGGCCGTATTTCCTGAGTTCCCCGGCGTTGACGACGATTCCCTTCTCCTCCATCTCGGCCAGTACGGGGATGAGGGGCATTTCCAGGGACTGGAATATCCCGTCGAGCTTTTCCCGCTCGAGCTCCACCTTCAGGAAGAGATGAAGCCTGAGGGTGAAGTCGGCATCTTCGGCCGCATAACGCGTAGCCGTTTCGACGGGCACGGAGTCGAAGGTCTTTCCCTTCTCGACGACCGAGTCATAGCTCAGTCCCGAGAGGCCGAGAATCCTTTCGGAAAGGCTCTCGAGGGAAAACGAGTTGGATTCGGAATCGAGGACCCACGCAGCCGTCATCGTGTCGAAGATTCTGTTCCTTATGGAAAGTCCGATTCTCCGCATTATATGGATGTCGTACTTGATGTTGTGGCCGACGATGAGCGCTTCCGATTCGAACAGCCTCTTCAGTTGACGTTGTGCGGCCTCAACGGATATGGTGGGCGAATCGGGAGACTTCACGGGAACATAGTAGGCTTCCCGGGCCGCCTTCGACAGGGAGAATCCCACGAGATTCGCCGCGATGGCGTCCAGGCTGTCCGTCTCCGTGTCGAAGGCGAAGCTTCCGGCCGCGATGCATCGGTCGACAAGGGCCGAGAGACCTTCCTCCGTCGTGACGGCCTCATAGACTCCTTCGCCCGAGAGGCCTTCATGGGCTTCCGGGGCGGCCGGAGAATCCATGGATGCGGGACCCGCACGGGAGTCTCCTCCCGGGGGCGGCACGGCCTGTGGTTGAAGCGCTTCCGGTTCCTCGTCGAAAAGCCCTCCCGGGGCTATCCTGGATTCCTGTTTGGCGGCGGGCCTGACCGGTTCGACGGGCGCCGACCTGAGGCCCCAGTCCTGTATGAGGCTGCGCATTCCTTCCCTCAGGAAGAGGGGGGAGGCGGCTGTCCTGTCGAGGGCGGGTACGCGGAGTTCATCCAAGGAGGAAAGGCCGAGGGGCAGCTCGTCCGCGAGGGTTATCAGTTTCCTCGAGAGGGCGGCGCTCTCCCTGCCTGCGGACAGCTTCTCCCTCAGAGAGTCGGGCTTGACATCGTCCAGGCTGGAATAGATATCGTCGAGCGTCCTGAACTGGGAAAGGAGCTTGAGGGCAGTCTTGTCCCCGATGCCGCGGACTCCGGGAACATTGTCCGAGGCGTCGCCCGTGAGGGACAGATAGTCAAGTATCCTTTCGGGACCGACGCCCCACTCGGTTTCGACGCCGGCGCTGTCCAGCTCCCTGAAGCCGAAGCCTTCCTGGGGACGGAGAGCCTTCACGCTTCCCCCGACGAGCTGGAGAAGATCCTTGTCGCCCGATACGACATAGCATTCCCTGTCCTCGCGGCGGCTCCATCTCGCCAGCGTCGCGATGACGTCGTCCGCTTCGTAGCCTTCTGCCCTCAGGAGGGGGACTTTCAGCGCCTGGAGGATCTCCTCGACGACGGGAACCTGGGCGATGAGATCTTCGGGCGTTTTTTGCCTCGTGGCCTTGTACGCGTCGTACATCTCATGGCGGAAGGTCTTGCCCTTCGAGTCGAATACCGCGGCGAACGCGTCGGGGCGGCGCTGCTCAAAAAGGGAAAAAAGGAACTTGAAAAAGCCGTAGACGGCGGAAATGTTCTTGCCTGAGGGGTTCCTCAGGGGTCGGGACAGGAAGGCGAAGTACGAGCGATAGACGATGGCATAGACGTCCAGCAGGTACAGGGAAGGCTTTCCGGTATTGTCGCTCATCGGGCCTTCTTCGATTCTTCGTAGGTTTCGATGATCTGGTAGGCTGCGTTGATCTTCGTGCTCGTCTCGGTCGATTTCCTGAGGTCCCCGGGGGTGGAGGCGTTCCTGTCCGGATGATGCTTGAAAAGAAGCTTCTTGTATGCCGCCTTGACTTCCGCGAAGGGCGAGTAGGGCTTCAGCCCGAGATATCGGTAAGCTTCCTCGACGACGGCCGAGGTGCTGTCTGCCTGGGTGCCGCCGGCCCAAGAAGTCCTTCCCTGCCGGCTTCCAGCCTCCCTGGCCCTCCGCTCGCGCTCTGCCTGGGCCCGCCTTTCCTCGGCTTCCCGTTTTTCGGAGTCAGTCTTGCTCGTGTCGAGGAAATCGTCCAGCTCGGCCATGGCAGCGTCCAGATCTGGGTCGCCGTAGCGCTGTCCCGCCCCGGATCCGCCGGAGGAAGGGGCACTGGAAACACCGGTATTGACCCAGGCTTTCACCAATCGTTCCAGACGCTCGAAAATCTGATCCACCATATTCTCCTTGGCCTTGGCGCTGGATTACTCTACCGCAGGCCCGCCCTCTTTTCAATGGCCGCCGGCGCTTCTTCCCGCGCGGAAGAGCGAGGCGGCGGGATTTGCATAACGCTTCGCCCTCGTGTATCATGGGCTTCCAGCATGAAGGATATCAAGCTTTTGCATGGGGGCGTCGTTGTCATCGGCGGCTCCAATATCGACCTTCAGGGAAGGTCCCTTGCCCCTTTCGTGCCCGGGGATTCCAACCCGGGAAGGATTGTGCGCGCCTTCGGCGGGGTGGGGAGGAACATAGCCGAGAACTGCGTCCTCCTCGGCTTGCCGACAGCCCTGCTCACCGCCTTCGGCGACGACGAAGATGGCCGGCTCCTGGAGGAGGACTGCGCGGCGAAGGGCATCGACGCCAGCATGAGTCTTCGGGCCGGTGCCCCCACAGCCCGGTATCTCTGCGCGGTCGACGCCGACGGATCCCTCGTGGCGGCCGTCGCGGACATGGCCGTCATGGAACTGATCGGACCAGAGTATCTCGAATCCAGGCGCCCGATCCTGGATGCCGCCGGCTACATCGTCGCCGACGCCAACTTGCCCCGACGCAGCCTGGAATGGCTTGCGTCCCGCTATGGGCGAAAAGCCCGGAAAGCGGATGGCCTGGATTCTGCCTCACCAGCGGGAATCCGGCATTTCCCCCTGCTTTTCCTGGACACCGTCTCCTCGGCCAAGGCGGCCAGGGCTATCGGACTGTCGGGCGAATTCGACTGCGCGAAGCCCAATCTCGCCGAGGCCGCTGTCCTCGCGGGGACAGGGGAAGCCGGAGCGGAAGAACTCTGCGCGAGGCTCGTCGCGAATGGCGGAATGCCTTCCGAACTCTACATATCCCTTGGCGAAAAGGGAATGTACTATTATACAAGCGAGGGGGAGGAAGGGCATGTGAGCCTTCCGGCTCCGGGTTCAAGGCCGGAGCCGGTGAACAGGTCGGGCGCGGGCGACGCCGCATGCGCGGCCCTCGTCTGGGCTACGATGCGGGCTTGCCCTGCGAGGGAGAAGGCGCGCTATGCCCTTACGGCCGCCATGCTCGCCTCGGCATCCCCCGAACCCGTGGCGCGCGGCTTGAGCCCTTCGTCGCTGATTGGGAGCGCGCGCCTCATGTTCGCCGAGGAGTGATCGATGAACAAATATCTGGACCTTGCGGAAGAAGTGAATGATGCCCTTGAGAGGGGACTGCCCGTCGTCGCCCTCGAATCCACCATCATAAGCCATGGCATGCCCTGGCCCAGAAATCTGGATACGGCCCTCGAAGTGGAAGCGGCGGTGCGGAAAGGAGGAGCCGTGCCCGCGACGGTAGCCATCGTGTCGGGCAGGCTCAAGGCGGGGCTCTCCCGGGAAAAT
>CAZRYP010000147.1:3384-6218 GCA_964604295.1 uncultured Treponemataceae bacterium | reverse complement strand
GATCTCGACCAGCAGGCCGTAGCCGACGCCTACATGAAGCGCGGCATCGAGCGGGCCAACGCTTCGTACAGGCGAGCCTCCTCCCAGCGCTTCGAGAACGCCGATGCCGCCTACACGCCCATCGTGGAACTTCTCGGCCTGACCTTCGACCTGAAGCCCCTCCTCGTGTCCGACTCCAAGGGCGAAGCGCAGTCCTACGAGTATTATACCTCGAAGATCAATCCGGCGCTCGACGCCCTCTCCCTCATGCTGGGCATGACCGACCTCAAGGGCCTGGCCAACGCGGGCACGGCCAGGCTCAAGACCAGCCTCGAGAAGACGACGGTGGAAGGCTCCCTCGTCGCCATCGACAACTCGAGCGGCTACATCACCGCCCTGATCGGAGGATCCAACTACAACATGGCCAACCAATGGATCCGCGCCACCCAGTCCAAGCTCCAGCCCGGCTCCACCTTCAAGCCCCTGTATTATTCCGCCGCGATCGATTCCGGAAAGGTGACCGAAGGCACCATGATCTACGACGCCCCCACCATCTTCTATAACGAGGACGGGACGCCCTACATTCCCCTCAACTTCAGAGGCGAGTGGCAGGGAACGGTCCTCGCGTGGCAGGCGCTCGCGAGGTCCATGAACGTGCCTTCGGTGAAGGTCCTCGAAACCATCGGCTTCGACGCGGCCATCAAGCGCTCGGCGGCCCTCCTCGGCATAACGGATCCGAAGGAGATACAGTCCACCTTCCCCCGGCTCTACCCTCTCGGCCTGGGGATCATCGGCGTCTCCCCCCTCCAGATGACACGCGCCTTTTCGGTGTTCGCCAGCGGAGGCAAGGCCGTTGAACCCATAGCCATCCGCTACGTGGAAGACAGGAACGGCAATGTCATCCTGGAACCGGAAAAGGACATGAGGGAGAAGATGCGCAGGCTGGGCGCCTCCATCCAGGTCGTGAGCCCGCAGAACGCGGCGGTGATGACGGACATGCTGCAGAGGGTCGTGGCCTCGGGAACCCTGGCGGGAGCCAGCGGCTCGGGGAGCTCCATGAAGCAGAAGGACGAAAAAGGCAATTCCTATACGATACCGCTCGCGGGCAAGACCGGCACGACGGTGAACTGGGCCGACGCGTGGACGGTGGGATTCAGCCCCTACTACACCGCCGCCATATGGTTCGGCTTCGACAGGCCGGGCAATTCCCTGGGCGTCGAGCAGACGGGAGCCACGATAGCCGCGCCGATCTGGTCGGATTTCATGAGGGATATCCACAAGGGCCTGGAATACAAGGATTTCCCCTCCCCCCAGTCGGGGCTGGCGAGGGTGAGCGTCTGCGCCGTCTCGGGACTCCTCCCCACCGAATTCTGCGACGAGGGAAAGGTCGGCCTCCTCTATCTCGACGGCACCCAGCCGATAAAGAGCTGCGATATCCACAAGGACGAGGGCCAGGATGCCCTGAACCTCCTGAACCAGCTCACGGGCACTTCCTCGACGGGGAGTTCGGCCACGGGAGTGACGATACCCGACAGTAACTTGAAGATCCCGGATTTCGACACGACGATCACGATAGATCTGCCGTCGTTCTGAGGGCGGCTCGCTTCCTCGGCGAGGCCGATTTGAAGAGGGAAGCCAGAAGGACGGCCGCTCCGGTCATCGCGGCGAGAATCTTTATCATCCTGTCGGGCAGGCCTGTGGAAGTTCCCGCCTTCAAGGGCTCGATCTCGTCCCGCGCGGCCGCTTCCCCCTGGGCCGAAGGAGACGAGGAAAAAATCACCATCTTCTCGCCGGGTCTCAGATAGCCTATCTCCCTCGCCTCTCTCGCCATCCGGTCGGAATCGGAAGACAGGGATTCCCGCATGTCCTGCAGACTCCCATGCCGGGCGGAGAGCAGCCCTATCCTTTCGTTCATCTGGACGATGCCCGATTTCAGGTCCCTGTATGCGAGAATCCCCGCCTGTCCGGCGAAGAAGGACACGACGCAATAGGAGATGACACAGGCACAGAGGGCGTTCGACAGCGAGTCGCCCAGAGCCGACAGACCTCTGCCTGCCGGGTTGCGGAGTTGCGTTGCACTCATTATCATGATTTACGGAACAAAGCCCGCGCCGCTTTAGCGTTATTGACAGCTTCGCGAAGCGGCTCTAGATTTGTCGTGTGATGCCAAGCCTTCCCGACGCGGAGATTGGCCGATGGGAGATTCCATAGTGGGACAGCAAAGCGAGACGCAGAAATCCTCAGCCATCGAGACGCCTGACGGAACGATCGAGGAAGGGACCTTCCTCGGTCCCGAGGAGACGGACAGGATGCTCTCGGCTCTCGAGGAAATCGACAGGAATGTGCTGGGCTGCGGAGAAGGGGATTCTTCCGGCGAGGAGGGGATTTTCATCTCCCCCGAGGACATCGAGGAGCCCGAGGCCGGCAGCCTTCCCGAGGATGGAATATCCGCTCCTCAATCCCCTGCCCGGCCCCGCGGTACCGAGCCCTCCCCCGGAGGGGAATTCCGGCAGCCCGACCTGCTGTCGCGCATCGCGGGCGAACTCAGGTCCATCAAATCGGAAATCGGAACCCTGAAAAATACCTACGACGACATGATGACCAAGGCTTCGTCCATAGCCGCCGACGCGGAACTCCGCCGGGAAGGACAGGACAGCCCCGCCTCGGCTCAGGCATCGGCCCCTGCTCATGCCCCGGTTCCTCCCGAGTCAGGACGGCTCGTGCCCGAGGAAACCCTCGCGGAACTGAAAAAGCTCCTGGGCTACATGGACAGGCTCCTGGAATCCCTGCCTGAGGAAAAAATCGACGAATTCGCCCGTTCCGAGTATTTCGAGCTGTACAGGAAGATTTTCGAA
>CAZRYP010000147.1:0-3371 GCA_964604295.1 uncultured Treponemataceae bacterium | reverse complement strand
CTGACCATCTACATGGAGACTTTCGGCGCCGAAAGTCTCCATGTAGATGGTCAGGGGTTCCTTCAGCTCGGGATGATTTTCCAGGAGCCTTTCGACAAGGGTTTTCGTAAAATACTCCCCGGCCTTCCTGGGAAGCTGCTGTATGAGATATGCCTGCATCTCGTTGGCCATAAGATAACTTGAGCTTGTATTATAATTCATCCAACCAAAATAGAGGAGCCAGAACCATTTTTCCTCTTTCGTCATGCCGTTCCACATCGAAACGCAGAAATCCCTGTAGGCGCCGTCGGCGAAGAACAGGGCATGGGAGGATTCGTGCGTGAGGAAGGTGTGGCGCAGATAGGGCTCCGACTCCTGGCTGATCGAGATGATCGCCCCCTTCCCGCCTGAATATTCCCTGCCCCTCTTGTCCAGAAGTCTTTTTTCGACGAGGAAATCCCTCAGCCGGAGTTCCTCCGCGCGCAGGGGGAAGTCGGCCTTCACCGCCTCCGTGAAGAACCGGGCGACATCGTCCATCTTGTAGTCGTGCGCGTTCCACCCATGGAGGGAAGCGATTTCCGCGTCCCTCGCCAGCCTTCCCGCGAAACCCTTCTTCTCGACGAAGAAGGCCAGCCGCTTGAGATAGGCATCCTGGACGGCGTAGGTCCTGAAATCGAACATCAGGACATCGGGCAGGAGATCCCACCGGTACCAGGCGAAATCCTCGCCCTCGGGCAGGGGGGGCCTGAGAAGGAGTATGCCCGGGTCCACCGCGGAGGCTTGGTCCGAGGGAAGGATTTCGATGTAGGCGGCTTCGAGCTCCACGGCATCGGGCACGGCTATGGTCATGGAAGCCTGGAGCCCGGCTCCCGGAAAAACGTCGGCGGGGATCACTATTTTCCTGCCCGCGCTCGCCGATCGCGCCACGATCTTTCTTCCCGCATCCACCACGATGGAGGCGTCGACAGGAGCCGCGTATCTGATGGTGAGGGCCGGTAGCCCGGGGGAAGCCCCGGCCTCCCCTTCCTCCCGGCCGAAGCCCGCGAAGGGTCTTTCCAGGGACCAGAGGCTGGAGCCCGAATTCTGCCTTTCGATGGAGATGCCGTCGGAAATCCTGTACTCGTCCTTTCTGATACGCTCATAGCCGCGGAATGCGGGAAGGACGGAGACGGCCTCCAATTCGGCCAGGACAGCCTCATCCTTGGGATCGAGGCCGCTCCCTTCCTGGATCAGGCGCAGCGCGAGAGACTTCACCGTCCGGGTCTCGGGGAGGCTCAGATAGAACCGGGTGCGTCCTTCCTTGGCCGCGAAGAGCCTTTCCCTGCCCGGCTTCTTCGGGTCGGAGGAAAGGGAAAGCCCGATGACGAGACCCTCGCGCCGCGAACTCACGCTGACGGCGACCATGGAGCCCCTTCCCGCTTCGAGCGGCTTTCTCAGGGTATAGGAGTTTTTGGGCCTCGCCTCGCTGAAGCCGTTTTCCTTCCCCTCGGGAAAGCCTCCTGTCTGGGCGAAGGGGAGGTTTTCGCCTGAAGCCGATCTCCACTTGAAGGAAGCAATGTCGCCACCCGAGCAGGAGGCGAGAAGGAGGAGGGCGACGAGAGCCGCGTGCAAGGCCGCGAACCTGGCCCCGGGGCCGGTTGCGAGAGAGGGCTTCATGTCCGGTTTTCCTCTTTTCAGCGTAGGGAAAGCACCGAGCCCGCCAGCATCCGGGCTATTTCGAAGCGCTTTTCGGCGGGAATTTCCTTCTCCTTCTGGAGAAGGGCGTCCCACATCTGCCAGAATCCTTCCGGCATGGAAGCGAGACCGCGAAGCTGTTCCTCTATATCCCTGTGCGAAGGCTCGAACTGTCTGTTGACCATGAAGACGCCGGCTGCCGCGTAGCGAAGGAATCCCGCTTCCGAGAGAAGAAGGAAGAACTTGTCGCCCGAGAAGGAGGCGGCGCCCATGTCAGAGAGGTAATGCTCCATTTTCGCGCAGAAGCTGTCCCTGAGCGCTTCCCATGCCTTGTCGGGAAAATGCTCGAGGCTACGGCGCGTGCCGCCTATCCATCCCGACGCGTCGAAGATCACCTTGTTGTGCGTAAGGCGGTAGAAGGGATAGGTGCCGGAATTCTTGAGGAGCTTCAGATGGTGGGTCGGTCTGGATATGAGCCTGTCCATGATGGCGATATCCTTGTATTCGATCCGGATGGGCATCTCCTGGAGAAAGAATCTGTCCTTCGTCCTGCCCGCGGCCGTTTCGAAATCGCCAGGGTCGCCGAAGGCGTCCCTCCTCCTGGCCGCGGAGGGCACTTTGCCGCTGCAGTACACATCGATGACCAGGGCAAAGTAGGGATCGTAGGCGAAAATCTCCGATCTGGGATCGGAGGTGATGCATTCGACGCCGCTCCACCCCGAAATCGTCTCCCTGAGGAAATTGGTCAACGCTTCAGCCTTGGCTTCCATAGTCATCCACCTTTACGATCACCGCCCTCGAATAGTACCATGACTTCCCGATGGTTTCCACCGTGGAGAGAGGGAAGCATGCTGTTTTTTGCGATCGCCCTGGTTCCTGAGGGCAACATCATACCGAAGATTCGCGAAGTGCGGGAGTCCGCATTCCGGTCGGGAGACGATCCCGGGGCTTCCGCCCTGCCCGAAGCCCTTTTCCTGGGATTCTACGTTCCGGGCGTCCTCGGCGGGGAAAAGGACTTGGCACGACGCTTCAGGAAGGAAGCCCAGGCGCTTTTCGAATCCCTGCCCCCCCTGCTCCGCTTCTCCTCCGCTTCGAGGAAGGATGGCCGCTGGTACATCGTTCCAGATGAAGTCCTCCCGGCGGAATTGGTCGCGTCGGCCGCGCGGATCGCCCTGGAATCCGGCTTCATCCCTCTGGAAACCCCGCCCCTCTCGCCCGGATCGGGGTTTTTTGCCGGAAATGATGTTACTCCCCGGCCATTCGGCGCATTTTCCTTTCGACACCTCGATGCCCTACTCTATCGCGTCGAGACTCCGGACATGGGTCTCAAAAGCGCCTGGTGGACGGTTCTCGCTCGGATTCCGCGCCGGACGGGGCCGCGACGGGCCGTCGCCGGAAAAGGAAGGAAGCCCGGGGCGTAGTGATGCCTGCCATCTCCGTGCTATACTTCGGCGTGCGCGCCGGCGCACAGGCCGTCCGGGAATTGCCGCCCAATCCGTCCTGTTCTCGTGGAGGAATGATGAAAAGAAAGCTTGCCGCCCTCAGCGTGATCGCCCTTCTCGCCGCCCTGCCGCTTTTTGCCCAGGCCCCGGACGAAGCGGAGGATTACTTCGGAGGCCTGCACAAGAAAGGCAGCCAGATAATATCGCTCACGACGGGGGGCGGGGTGCCTCTATTCATACTTCCCGCCGACGCGCTGGCGACGGAAGCGACCCCTC
>CAZRYP010000146.1:0-6221 GCA_964604295.1 uncultured Treponemataceae bacterium | reverse complement strand
TCCGCGGACTGCTCGCCGGAATGACGGGCACGGTCGAGTGGCCTCTCTTCGTGTCGCTCGGGAAACTCTGACTCAGGACAAGCGAACCGGTGCCGGATCGATGTCTTCCAGCATCATCCTCATGAACGCCCTCGAATCCCTCTCGACGAGGGAAGCCTCGCCTCGCATGAAGGCGGGAAAAAATTCCTCAGCCAGGTACTTCCAGCTCTCTTCCTCGGCTCCGGGCATCACGGGATAGAAGCGGGCGCCCACGGACTGGGCCGCTTGCCAGGCCAGCCCCGTCGTGCCGATGACCAGGATGGGTCCCGAGTCGTAGCCGTTCTTCAGCGCATTCCTGAGATAGCCAGCGAAATCCCCGCGCTCGGCTCCCGCTATCCTGAGGAAACAGTCCCCCAGTCCCGCCATCTCCCACTGATTCAGGGCGACAGCCTCGGGCAGGCTGCTGTAGACGAGGATTTCCGAACCTGGCGCGATGGTTTTGGCCGTCTCCAGGAAGCTGCGGGCCGAGGGAAACCCGGGCGCGTAGCCTTCCTCCTCGAGGAGGGCTTCGGACATCGCGATCCAGTCCAGTATGAGACGTTCGGGGCTGCCCTTGGGCGAGGCGGCCAGGCCGAGGGGATCCCTCGCAGGCGCCGCGAGGTAGGCATCCAGGACTCGTATGACGGCGGCGCGGCGGATGGAAGGCCAGCTCCTGTTGAGGAGGCGGAGCGCCGAGAGAAGTATGGAGAGAGGTTCCTGGCCCCTGAGTTTCGACGAGAGGGCGAGACGCCGCCAGAGGCCGGAACAGACCGAGGGATCGAGCCCCCAGGAAAAGCAGCCCGTGAAGGCGGGAAGGTATGCCTTTTCGTGCCTGCTCTCCAGGCTGTCGAAGACGGCACCCTCCGATTCCACCACGATGAGGATACGCCTGGCCATGGTTTCGGCAGGCTGGAGCGGTTTTTTTTCGCCGCCGGCCTCGCCCCTGGGACGGTTCCGGGACGCGGCGCCCCGCGATCGCTTCCTCGCGATGCCTCTCTCGCCCGACAGGCTGTCGAGGATATTCACGCTTCTCACGAGACCACTTCCATGAGCCAAGTATCGGCAGGGCCTCGAGGGTACTTGATAGAGCCCGGACCGATTGGGGCGGCTATTGGAGCCTGAGCCTTTCCCGCGGGTATTGACCAGTCCCTCCCCTGGACTTCATGCTCCAGTCATGGCGAATTCCCGTTTTTCCTCCTCGGACGATGTGTTCGGCTACCTGCTCGATTATGTCAATGTGGAAAAAGGACAGGCAACCGAATTCAAGCTGGACAGGATGCAGTTTCTCGCCGCGGAGCTGGGGAACCCGGAGGGCGGCAGGCTGACCATACATGTGGCCGGATCCAAGGGCAAGGGTTCGGTCACCACCATGTGCGCGAACATACTCCAGGCCGCGGGCCTGAGGACGGGGATGTACACCTCCCCGCACATTGTCAGGTGGAAGGAGCGCATCGCGTTCCCCGGAATGGAGATGCCCGAGAACACGCTGATTGCCGCCATGGAGGAAGTCCTCCCCTTCGTCGAGGGGAAGGATGCCGGCTTTTTCCCCGGAAACGAACTCCCCACCTACTTCGAGCTCACGACTCTCGTCGCGTTCTGCGCCTTCAGGGCTTCGGGCTGCCGTGCCCAGGTCATAGAGACAGGCCTGGGAGGGAGGCTCGATTCCACGAATATCGTGGATCCCGATGTCTCCGTCATCACGCCCATAGAGCTCGAGCACACCCAGTTCCTCGGAGACACCATCGGCAAGATAGCTTTCGAAAAAGCGGGAATCATAAAACCCGGAAAGCCGGTTTGCGTCTCCCGGCAGAAGGATGAGGCGGCAAAGGTTTTCGAGACCAAGGCAGCCTCGACGGGCAGTCCCCTCTATCGCCTGGGCATCGATGCCGACATCGGGGATGTCAGGGTGGGCAAGGAAGGCACTGCCTGCAGGCTAATCGGAATGGCGGATTCGGACTCGCCCCTGGCGCGGCTCCTGCCCGAGGCCGGCTTGGAAGTCGGCTGTCCGATGATAGGGGCCATACAGGCTCAGAACATGGGGCTCGCGGCTATGGCCGCCGCCTGCGCGATGCCCGGGATCGGCCTCGGCGCCATCCAGGAAGGGCTGGTGAACTCCTCCCTACCCGCCCGTTTCGAGCTCCTGCCCACGAATCCCCCCATGGTGCTGGACGGAGCCCACACCCCCGAATCCGTGCGCCTGGCCCTGGACACCCTGTCGCAAATCCATCCCGGTCCGAAGGTGCTCCTCTTCGCCTGCGCCTACGACAAGAGGCACGCGGAGATGGCCAGGGTCCTGGCTCCATCCTTCGACGCGATCATCGTGACGAGGCCCGGGAATTTCAAGGTGAGCGATCCGGAGAAGGTCTGGGAGAGCTTCAAGGCGCTGAGGCCCGATGCCGTCCTCGAAGCCGACACAAGGGCGGCCCTCGCGAAAGCCATGGCTGAGGCGGGAGCGCGAGGAGCCATGCTTCTCGTCACGGGGTCCTTCTATCTCTGCGCCGAGGCGAAGGACTTCCTGGGCGAAGGAGTCTAGATCAGCGAGAGGAGGCTCTGGATGATCCCGATCAGGGCTCCGAGCACCCCGCCCAGGACGGTGATCCAGGCAAGCTCGTCCTTGACCACCTGCAGGATGATCCTTTCCACGTCGGCCATGTCCAGGCTCCCTATCTTGTCGACCACCATCGACCTGATGTCCAGGGCTTCGACAAGTCGCTCTGCCTGGGAAGCGAGGGCCAGTGTGACCCCGTTCGATACGAGGACGGCGATTTTCCGCCTTTCGACCTCACCCAGGGACAGAAGTTCCCCGATGGTCCTGCCCTTCATCCTGCCCGCGTAGGACAGAAGGAAGGCCGACAGGCCCGCGGAGAGAATTTCGGCTCCCCTCCCCGGCATGACGAGATCGCGGGGCTCCATGTCGGAGAGGCCCTTGGATATGCTTCCGGCCAGGGCTTCGGAAAGACCGGGAAGGAACTCCCGCAGGGGCTTTCCGGCCACCGACAGATAGCGCGCCTCGACATTCGCCGCGAAGCTCTCCCTTTCGTTCCGCAGGCCGCGGAAGAAGAGGCGCAGGGCGTTCTTCAGCTCGGGAACGGGGAGGATGCCGGCGACGGGGGCCGAGGAATGGGGAATCCGCGGGGTTTCCGCGTAGGTCAGGACCGATGCCACAACCTTCTCCTCCATGCCCGGAGTCTTCAGAAGTCCCAGGAGGGAATCCGAGACATCCCGTATCGTCTCGGGCATGGTCTCGGCGAGGGTCTTCTCGTAATTGGCGGCGGTGACGATCAGGCGCTGTATGGGCCCCAGCCTTCCTATCGCCCTCCTCACCATTTCCATGGCCATCGCGCTCAATTCGGCCTTGACCGAATCGCTGACCGCGATCCTGCCTACGACGGGAATGAGGTTGGCGTAGAGGGAACGTGCCGCCACCTCGATGAGGGGCGAGAGAGTGCGGGCGGAAACCAGGGGAGCCTCGGCCGGCCGAGGATCGAGGAGCCTGTCGAGGAAGGCGTCCACCATATCCTGCCTCTCCTCATTCCCCCACTCTTCGGCGAATCGCTCGGCCATGTCCCTGAGGCGGTCAGGGGGCAGGATGGCGCCGATGGGGATCATGCCTGCCTCCGCCGCGGCGACACCGGCCGCCTCGGCCAGGGCCAGCCTGAACTCGGCGGAGCGGAGCACCGAACCCAGGGATGCCGTGACGAGGCCGCCCAGGTCGGTTTCGGAGAAATTTCGGATTCCGGTGAGACCCTGGGCAGGATCTGGGGCGAGGACAGTGCCGGCGGTATCGGCAAAGCCGGCGCCAGGGGCGCCGCCGGCGAAGCTCTTCAGCATGGCTTCGGCGTCGCCGGAAAGCATTCCGTCGAGGATTATGAGGATGGACTGCTCGATTTTTCCCAGGAGGGCGGGTTCGACCAGGCGCGACCTGAATACCTCGGCCGTGAGCAATTCCCGGGATACCGTCTCTCCCACGCTGTCGGTGAGCCTGGCCCTCTCCCTCGGGAGGATTCCTGGCGTGAAGGGCAGTTTGAATTTGCCCAGATAGACGGGTTTCAAGGGCCTGAACAGCATCTTTATCGCGAGCCAGTTCGTGAAATAGCCTATGATCGCCCCGATGAGAGGCGGCATGATCCAGGTCTTGAAAAAATCCATCGGCATTCCTTGGGCTTATTCTTGACGAAGAGGGCCGAGCGCAGCGCGGGCCAGCTCTTCCGAGGAGAAGATACTCAGATCGCCGGAATGGATCCATCCTTCGAGGGACCCCTCCCTGAATTCGTACCATAATCCGCCGGCTTCCTGGCCCTCCGGATCGATCTTTCTTGTCAAGCACCGGAAAACCGTCCCCCTGCGCACGACGCCGGCATCGCCGTAACTCCGCCCTGCCCCTTCCTTCACGTTGGCATAGGCCGAGGTGACAGCCGCCCAGCCCAGGCCCGAGGCGATGGAGGGATCGGGAGGCAGCTTCATGAACCGCGAATAGGCTTTCGAGCATCCCGCGAAGAGGACCGAAGCCAGGATGAGAAGAGCCAAAAGACGAGGAATGCCTTTCTTTTCGGGCGGCCGGAGTATGCCAGCCCGCGCGGAAGAAGTATTATTCATCTGTAACCTGCCTTGAATTTACACCTTTTCTGCGTAAAGTAGAAGGAGATAATGAAAGCATATCGCCGGAGCGCAATGATTTTGGCAACCCTCTTCGCCCTCTCCCCGGTTCCGGCGACGAAGCTCCATGCCGCCCCCCTGGTCGCGCTCGAAGCCCAGGCGGGAGCCTTTTACTCCATGACAGCCCTGCCGGACCTGATCCCCGCCTTCCAAAGCGGCTGGGACCTGAGGCTTTCGATGGTCGCCGAGACGACCGACATATTCGCCGCCCCTTCAGGGACCGAGCCAGCCGGGCTCGCCCAAAGCCCCATCTTTTCCGCCCGCCTGCGCGCCGACGTCTTCGGCCTCGGCCCATCGGCTCCCCAGAATGACGGCAATCTTTACAGAGCGTGGCAGGGCCTGGGCATGAGCCTCCTCGCCGGCATCCGCTTCCCCGCGTTCATCCTGCCCATAGCGAATCTCAGCGCCTCGGCCTCGATCGAGGCGGGAGGCGGCCTGAGGGCAACCAAATACACGGGAACCGGTCTCGTGTCGGCGAATCCAGCCATGGTCGCCCAAGCCGGACTGGATTTCCTGGTATCCCGGCACATATCCTTCGGCCTGCGCATGCCCCTCGAGTTCGCCTGGAAATCGGGCGGAACCGCCAGCATGTTCGGCATCGGCGCTGCTTTCAGGTACAGGTGAGGGCACCGCCATGGTCACCAAGGATCTACGCATGAAAACGAGAGAAACCAGCTTTCCGCCGATGCTCGCCCTCCTTGGCCTTCTTCTGTCGGCCATCTCCTGCACCCCCGCCGCCATCGCCGGAGCGCCGGCGAAGTACGCGCTGATCGTCGGCATCAGCGATTACCTGGACGAGGACCTTGCCGATCTGACATACCCATCCTCCGATGCGGATTCCCTGGCCGGCATCCTGGCATCCCAGGACTGGACGGTTCTCACCCTCAAGGACGCGGCGGCGACGAAGGCGGGGATCAGGGCCGGGATTGCGAGCCTGTTCCAGGACATACCGGCCGATTCGACCGCATTGATCTATTATTCCGGCCACGGGACGGAATCTGGGGGCAACGCCTTCCTCGTGCCGAGCGATTACGATCCGTCTTCGCTCTCCCCCCTTGTCTCGCCCGAGGAATTGGGCGCGTGGATCTCCGAATACATCCCGACGGACAACGTCATCGTCATAGCAGATTCCTGCTACTCGGGTGGTTTCGTGGGTTACTCCGATTCGTCGGACTCCATTTCCTCCCCCTATGATTCGGCAGGGGGCAGCGTTTCCATCTCGGCCCTGGCCGCCCTGAGCGACTTCGGGACCCTCCTCGCCAGGAACGCGGAGGCGACAGGAGCCCTCGCCCCCATCGCGATATCGGCGGCCGGAAACCTGGAATTGTCATGGGAGACCGAGGTTCTGGGCCACGGGGTATTCACCTATTACCTATTGGAGTCGGCCGCCGAAGGCGACGCGGACGGCAACGGCTACGTCACTTGCACGGAAGCCTACACCTACGCGGCCAAGGCCGTGGACAGGGAGTGGAACCGCCTGAGATACAGTTCGGAAGGCTTCTATCCCCACATCACCGACGGGCTCCGCGACTTGGTGCTCTTCACCG
>CAZRYP010000145.1:0-6259 GCA_964604295.1 uncultured Treponemataceae bacterium | reverse complement strand
CCTCGTAGCCCGCCCTCGCCCTGCCTCCCCCCACCGCCCCGCAACGTGTCAGGACCCAAAGCCCCGAAAGGTATGAGGGTTGATACAAACGAGAGGAGACTTACCATCTCGAAGTCGAACCAGGCCTTTTCACCGAAAAACCGCACCATGTCATCAAATTTCATTATTCTTACTATACACTATTGTTCAGTATTATATATATTTATCGACAATTTTCCATAAAATATCTTTTAGCAAGCCATCCTGATAGAAAACCGGAAGGATACAACCGGGCTCTATGATCGAAGTATTATAAAGTGGACAATGCGTACTATATATTTTTACACCACCTCTTGCATTGTGCCGATACTGTTCATAGAATGTTCAATCATTGAACACTCCGGGATCCAGCCCCGGGAGTCGCCCACATAGCCTTGAGTTCGAGCCGATCAGCGTGTTTCGGCCGCGATCGAGTCGCCATGGCGAAAATCCTCTGTCTCAAGAGGAGCCGGCCTCGCATTGCTGGAGGGCAAAGCTATGAAATCAAATCGAGAGGGAATCAATCGCCGAGACTACTAATCGATCTGAGTGTTCGGTGAGTTCGTGGGTAACTCCATGGGCGAGCGTGAAAAGATACACTTGAATTCCATTGCGACGCGCTAATTTAATCGCGGGGATGAAATCGGAATCTCCGGTTATGACAAGAACTCTTTCCGCGATTTTGTTGAAACTGATCCAGGCGATATCCAGACCAATCTTCATGTCTACGCCTTTTTGCTGAATATCAGGTGAGAAATCGCTGTCGTTGAGATCGGCCGCGGGTTTGCCAATAGCAGATTGTTTGAGTTTCCAGCCATTCATCGTCAGTCTGCCTTCGCGCACGGCAAAATGATCAGTTCGCTTCAAGGCTTCGAGCCTTTGTTTATTTGCCAAGAATGTGGGTGTCTTAGAGAGATCCAATACTGCCCCCGATACAGGTTTCTTGAGCTGGGTTGTCAGCGGTGGTGAATCGTAGTAATAAATTCTGATGAGCGTATCATCTAATTTATTATAAGAAATGATCTTATCACTTAGTTCTTTGATGTCTTGCGCTGATGGATCTCTTCCGAACGCTTGCGAAAATTTGTGTTTTACGAAGCCGCCATCCATGAGAATAATATATTTCATAGGTGAACCTCGTCAGGGCAAAAAAATAGAGCCAAAAGGGACACCTTGCGATGTTTATATAAACCCTTGTGGCTCTGGCTCTTATACAATGAAGGGTAAGTGCTCGACAAAGTATTGTCAAGCCTTAGAATTCTAATAATAAGAATGCCTATGATGTGAGGCTCCTTTATCTGGAGAACGCATAAAGCTAGTGATTTTGATTCAAAAAAAGGACACAACGCTACAACAAGATGGGGCAAACCCCATTTTTAACTTCATACGCTAAGACACGATAACAGGACCTCCAAGATTTACCCGTTAATCCTGATATTTCTGTTATCCTGTCTAAAAACAGGGGTCTGACCCCGCTGGAAGTGTTATGGCATCAATCGCGGTGATCGGTACCGGCTACGTGGGCCTTGTCTCAGGCGCTTGCCTGGCCGATTTCGGCAACACGGTAACCTGCGTCGACGTCGACGAGAAAAAAATCGAAAGCCTTCGGGCGGGACAAATCCCCATCTTCGAGCCAGGGCTTTCCGATGTGGTGGCGCGGAATGTGGCCGCCGAGCGGCTTTCCTTCACCAACGACGCATCTCCGGCCATCCATGCGGCGGATGTAATATTTATCGCAGTGGGAACGCCTCCTTCGGACGACGCTTCGGCCGATCTTCGCTATGTCGAGGAAGCCGCGCGGACTATCGGCCGCACGATAAACAGCTACCGTGTGGTGGTCGACAAGAGCACGGTGCCCATCGGCACTAGCAGGCTCGTCAAAAAGTGGATTGCCGAGGAGTTGGACGTCCGCGCGCTCAAGCATGAGTTCGATGTCGTGTCCAACCCGGAATTCCTGAGGGAAGGATCGGCGGTCTACGATTTCATGCATCCTGACCGGGTTGTGCTCGGCATAGAGTCGGACAGGGCCCGCGAGGCGATGCGCGCGATCTACCGGGTGCTGTATCTCAACGAGACGCCCTTCATCGAGACCAACCTCGAGTCGGCCGAGATGATCAAGTACGCATCCAACGCCTTTTTGGCGGTCAAGATAACCTTCATCAACGAGATAGCGAATCTCTGCGAAAAGGTGGGGGCCGACGTCAAGGCTGTCGCCACGGCGATGGGGAAGGATGGCCGCATAGGTGCCAAATTCCTCCATCCGGGTCCTGGTTACGGAGGCTCCTGCTTCCCCAAGGACACGAAGGCTCTCGCCGATATCGCGCGAAAGAACGATAGCCCACTGAGAGTAGTGGAAGCAACGATCCTGGCGAACGAAGCCCAAAAGCTGCGCATGGTGGACAAGATCGAGGCGACCCTCGGCAACCTTGAAGGCAAAAAGCTGGCGGTCCTGGGCCTCGCCTTCAAGCCCAACACGGACGATATGCGCGAAGCTCCAGCCCTCGCGATCCTTGCCGCCCTGGTGTCCAAGGGAGCCAGGATCAAAGCCTACGATCCGGAGGCGATGAAAGAGGCTTCGTGGAGGCTTCAGGCTATCGATGATCATGTCACCTACTGCGCGGGAGAGTACGACACGATGAAGGACGCCGACGCTCTCGTCATCCTTACGGAGTGGAACCAGTTCCGGAACCTGGACCTTGCCAAGGTAAAGCGCCTTCTGAAGACGCCTGTGCTTTTCGATTTCAGGAATATTTACGACCGCGCTCAGGCTGAAGCCTTGGGATTTGCCTACATCGGTGTCGGGAGATAGCGAATGCGAATATTGTTGACCGGCGCGGCCGGTTTTATCGGCTTTCATACGACGAAAAGGCTCTTGGAGCGCGGGGATTCCGTCGTCGGGATGGACTCCATCAACAGTTACTATGACCCGGAGCTCAAGTTCGCGCGTATCGCGGAACTGGGCATCGGTCGGGAAGCGGAAGTCTGGGGCAAGGCCGTATACAGTGCCGCCTACCCAAACATGTGTTTCATCCGGATGAAGCTTGAAGACCAGGCCGCGATCGAGTCGCTCTTTAAGGAATATGCCTTCGACAGGGTCATTAATCTCGCCGCTCAGGCGGGGGTTCGGTACAGCATCGATCATCCCCGCGAGTATATCGATTCGAATATCGTCGGATTCCTGAATATTCTCGAGGCTTGCAGGCACGCGAAGATTTCTCACCTTGTGTACGCGTCGAGCTCTTCGGTCTATGGCCTCAACGACACGAGACCTTTCAGCACTGAAGACCATACCGATCATCCGGTGAGTCTCTACGCCGCTACCAAGAAATCGAACGAGCTCATGGCTCATAGCTATAGTCATCTCTACGGTTTGCCGACGACGGGTCTGCGGTTCTTTACGGTCTATGGTCCCTGGGGCCGCCCCGATATGGCTTATTTTAAGTTCGCGAAGGCTATCGTCGAAGGCCGCTCGATCGATATCTACAACAATGGGGATATGTGGAGAGATTTTACCTATATCGACGACATCGTCGAGGGTATTCTCCGTATAGCCGATAAAATCCCTCAGGGGGATAATACGTGGGATCCCGCGAATCCCGATCCTTCCCGGTCGAGGGCGCCCTACAGGGTCTTCAATATCGGCAACAATCATTCGGAGCGACTTTCAGTCTTCATCGAAGAGCTGGAAAAAGCGATCGGAAAGGTGGCCATAAAGAAGTACCTTCCGATGCAGCCGGGCGATGTGTACGCCACGGAAGCCGAGATCGATGATCTTGAAAACACGGTGCAATGGAAACCCCACACCAGCATTGCCGAAGGCTTAAAGCGCTTCGCTGAGTGGTTTGCCGCACAGTATAAACAATTTTGACAGGATAACAGGATTCTATGGATACGATCGCGCGCCAGTTCGTCGACATCTTCGGTTTTCCTCATTGCGGCCAGATTCGTTCCCCTTTGAGGATTTGTCCCCTTGGGGCGCATATAGATCACCAGGGCGGACTGGTTACGGGCATGGCCCTAGACGTGAATGTGGATCTGCTCTACGCCCCCGACGATGCGGGTTTCGTAAAGATACAGAGCATGGATTTCCCGGACGAGGAATACTTCCATATCGATCAGGTGCCGGAGATGCTCCCGGGGTTCTGGGGCAACTACATTCGGGGTTCGGTGCTCTCGCTCTCGAGAGATTTCAAGCTCAGAAAAGGTATGAAGGCGGTGATACGCGGCCGTCTTCCCATGGGGGGATTGAGTTCCTCGGCGGCGGTCACGACCGCCTATTTAATGGCGTTGGCCAATGTCAACGGCATTGATATTCCCAAAGAAAAGCTTATCCAGTACAGTCACTGGGTTGAAACCGCTTTTATCGGTCTCAAGAATGGTATCCTAGACCAATCGGCCAATATTTTAAGCAAAGATGGCTATTTGATGAGGATGGACTGCGCCACGAGCGAGTGGGAACTTATTCCCAAGAGTCCTTCTATGCCGGAGTTCGAGGTGGTCATCGTAAACTCGGGCTTTACGAAGGCGCTCATCGGCACCGACTATAACAACAGGGTGGACGAGTGCAAGATTGCGGCGTCACTGCTACAGGAACTATCTCGAGGAGCAACGACGCCCTACAAGGATATCATGCTGCACAGCGTGACACATGATGAATGGGCGGCGCACAGAGATACCCTTCCTGGACGATTTGGACGAAGGGCTAAGCACTACTTTACTGAGAATCAAAGGGTTATTGATGGTACTGAAGCCTGGAAACTAGGGGACATCGAGACCTTTGGGATACTGATGAAAGAATCCGGCGAAAGTTCGGTGCATGACTATCAGTGCGGGTCACCTGAACTCATCACGATCTTCGATGTCTTGAAGAACATCCCTGGTGTCTACGGAGCCCGTTTCAGCGGTGCGGGATACAGGGGTTGCTGTATAGGAATTGTCGATCCTTCACGCCATGAAGAGATTGAGGGGCGTATCGCCGAGGTCTATCCCATTAAGCATCCTCAGTATACTGACAAATATAAGGTATATTTCTGCAAGACGGCAGATGGGGCTTCCTATATAACAAAATGCGGTGTAGGGGATTGATACGATGAAATGTGTGATTCTCGCCGCGGGTTATGCGACTCGTCTGTACCCTCTTACGGAGAACCTGCCAAAGAGTCTCCTCATTGTGGCAGGCAAAACAATCTTGGAGCATATTCTCGCGAAGGTGGAAAAAGTATCTGAGGTTGATGAGGTATTGCTGGTCTCGAACGCAAAGTTCGCGAGACAATTTACCGACTTTCTTTCAAAGTATAAAGGTAAAAAACCAATATCAGTCCTAGACGATGGAACTTGGGACAACGAACATCGCCTAGGCGCCGTTGCCGATTTAGCTCTTGCTATAGAACGAGCCAAGATCGACGATGATGTTATGGTCCTAGCGGGGGATAATCTTTTCGACTTTAGCTTGAAAGACTTTGTTTTTTTCTTCCACAGCGTTCAAGCTAACTGTATCACGACGCATTATGAAGAAAGCAGCGAAGCACTAAATAGAACAGGGGTAGCTGAACTCAACCCGAAGAGCCAGGTTCTTTCTTTCGAGGAAAAACCTATAAAGCCTCGATCGAACAACGCGGTACCTCCTTTCTACATCTATACCAAAGCGACAATAAAGCTGGTACAACAGTTCCTAAACTCAGGTGAAAATGCCGATGCTCCCGGTCAATTTGTCTCCTGGCTCGTGAAGAAGAAGCCTGTCTACGCCTACCAGTTTGAAGGTAAGCGTTTTGATATTGGCTCACTCGCCAGCTACGAAGAAGCTAAACATATTTTTAAATAATATATCGGAGAAGAAAATGTTTTCTGGAAAGACCCTTTTAATCACTGGCGGTACTGGCTCCTTTGGTAATGCTGTCCTCAAGCGCTTTTTGACGACCAACATAAAGGAAATCCGCATATTCTCCCGTGATGAAAAGAAGCAGGATGACATGCGCAAGCAGTACAAAGACGACAAGATAAAATTTTATATAGGCGATGTACGCGACTACAACAGTATTTCTGGAGCCATGCATGGGGTTGATTACGTATTTTCAGCCGCCGCACTTAAGCAGGTACCATCCTGCGAGTTCTTCCCGATGGAAGCTGTCCGCACCAATGTGATAGGTACTGATAATACTCTAACCGCCGCAGTGCAATATGGGATCAAGAAAGCCATCTGCCTTTCGACGGACAAGGCTGTTTACCCAATCAATGCGATGGG
>CAZRYP010000144.1:0-6370 GCA_964604295.1 uncultured Treponemataceae bacterium | reverse complement strand
CGAATAGAGCTTCGCTTTCAGTTTTGAGCTGTTTGGACGAGGTGCCGGCCGCGACGAGGGCATGGAAGCCCGAGAGGGCGCCGCAGGCTATGATGAGTGGTACCGTCGGCCAGAAGGGCGAAGGCTGGAGGTTGCCAGCCGGGCCTATCAGCTTGGCGCTGAAGCTGGTGAAGACAGGGATGGCATCCAGGGATTTGGCGCCGATGAGGGCCGCGACGCCGCCTACGAGGAGGCCGAAATAGAGGAAGAAAGACGACAGGTAGTCGCGCGGCTGGAGGAGGAGGTTGACCGGCAATGTAGAGGCCAGGATTATATACACACCGATGATGAGGAAGTAGACATCCTTGCTCCACTTGACGCCGGCGAACTTGTCGCCGAGCCAGAAGGCCACGATGATGAGCGCGATGCCTATGATCGTGCCCTTGCCGAGGCCCAGCTTGGATTTGTACATGAAGTAGCCGGCGATGACAGCCGCCACGCAGAAGAAGACAAAGGAGAAGAAGACGCGTCCGTCGGCGGCGAACTGTCCGGAGACGATATCGCCGAAGGCCGCCACGACCAGGATGCAGAGGAAGAGAATGAACCAGCTGAAGGTTTTTCCGGCCTTCTTGCTGATCAGATCCTGGGCGACAAACTGCATCGAACGTCCATCGTAGCGTACTGATGCGGCCAGGGAGAGATAATCGTGGATCGCCCCCAGGAAGATGTTGCCGAACCAGATCCAGAGAAGTCCGGGCAGCCAGCCCCAGGCGACGGCCATCGCGGGACCCGTGATGGGGCCTGCTCCGGCTATCGAGGCGAAATGGTGGCCGAACAGGACGTACTTGGATGTCGGGACATAGTCGACACCGTCTGCAAGCCTTTTGGATGGGGCTTCGGCGGCCTTGTCGCTTTTGAGCAGCTTGTCACGGATGTTCTTACCGTAGGTAAAGTAGAACACCACGTAGATAGCAAGCGCTACCAACGCAATTAGTGTAGACATGCAGTCCTCCTGCAAATTATGGATAAATTAGAATACTCTCGCCTTTTTTAGCTGTCAAATGAAATATGCACGGACTCTTCACGAAAATCCGCATACGGGGTGCAGGATAGGCATTGACGTAGCTATCGGGAGAAGGACGGCAGATTTTTCTTCCCGGATTTCCCATATTTATGCAGGGAAATGCGCCAGTCTATGCAATTCGACATGTTCGGGGACCTCTTGTGCGGCCGTCTATCCGCCGATAATCTTGAGATGTCAGGAGTATGCGATGGCAGCACAGGGCGACGTCCATTCCCTCGGGTCGGGTTATTACTGGGTAGGCTCCAAGAGCCAGGCCGACAACCTCCAGTGCAATCCCTATCTGCTCGTCGAAGGCGATGAGGCCGTCCTCTTCGATCCGGGATCAGTGCTGGACGTCGATGAAGTAGCCGCGAATATCGCCTCCGTAATCCCTTTGGACAAGATCAGATATGTCGTCCTCCATCACCAGGATCCCGACCTGGCGTCGGCGGTACCCAGGCTCGAAGCCCTGGGGATGCGCTTCACCATAGTCACGCACTGGAGGACATGGTCCCTCGTGCGCTTCTATGGAATTGCCTCTCCCTCCTACCTGGTGGACGAGCATGGATATTCCCTCACGCTCGCGACGGGAAGGAAGCTGCAGTTCATACCGACGCCCTATCTCCATTTCCCGGGCGCGGTCGCCACCTACGACAGGAAGGCCAGATTCCTCCTCTCCAGCGATCTTTTCGGCGCTTTCGCGCCCTCATGGTCCCTTTTCGCGGGCGAGGATTATATGGAGGGGATGAAGAGCTTCCATGAGCATTACATGCCATCGCACGAGGTCCTACGGCCGGTGATGGAAATCTTCGGGTGCCTCGATCTCGCCGCCATCCTGCCCCAGCACGGATCGATAATAAACAAGGATATAAAGCGCTATATAGATGTGTTGCGGGACCTGGAATGCGGAACCTTGCTGGATCCTTCGACGAAAATCCCCACCGTTCCGGGAGAATACCGGCGGCCGGCCGAGAAGCTTCTGATCCGCTTCTCTGCGTTATTCGGCAGGGATAGCGCGCAGGCGGCCGCCAAAAAACTCGGCCTGACTCTGGATCCCATCGACGGCCGCATTGTCGAATGTCCTTTGCCCGGCCTGGCCCTGTGGAACGGACTCGCGGAGACGGCATTCCTCCTGAAAGGGCATGCCGCGCTGACCGTGCTCGAACCCTTCGTCGCCAACCTCTGCGCGGAGTATGCCATACACCGGCCGGATATCTACACATCCATCCTCCAGGAAACGCAGAGGAATTACGAGAGCCTGGGCCGGGAAGTCGAAAATCTCAGGCTGATGAACGAGCAGCTGAGCCAGGTTCAGGGTGGTGCTAACGAATCGCAGGTGAAAGACGCGACGACAGGTCTCTACGACGAGACTTTTTTCCGCAACTTCATCGATGAACAGGTTTCCCTCATGCTGAGCCAGGAAGGAGTCGAGGATGACGTCCTCGCGGTGATCGGCATAGACGAGGGCATGGCAGAAATCGAATACCAGTACGGCCCCAGGGAGGTCGAAGCCGTTCTCAAGGGCGTAGCCAGGATACTCCTTGAGAACAAGGCGGCCAACCAGCCGGCGTTCAGGCTCCATGGGGCCACATTCGCCCTCTGGATACCCCGCATACTCTTCCATGAGGCCAGCGAACTCTGCGAACGCATAAGGAACAGCGTCGAAGCCTCCAGGTCCTTCATCGAACCGGTCACGGTATCGATCGGCCTCGTGGCCGTGGCGGAAATAAGGAGCTCGGCAACGGACCCCGCAGAAGCGGGCACGCTGATGTCGGACCTGGGCATCAGGCGATTGAGGCTGGCCCGCAAGAGGGGCGGCAACACGATCTGCTCAACCTCGGAGACAGGGAAGGAAGTCGAGGTAAAGGCGAAGATCCTCATAGTGGATGACGACAGCGTCAATGCGGGAGTCATCAGGACTTTCCTCGAAAACGCGGATTACTCCGTATCGACTGCCGAGGATGGGGCGGAGGCTTTGGACAAGATCGGGAAGATTGGATTCGACCTCATCATTTCGGAGCTCATGATCCCGAAGGTGGACGGCTTCATGATCAAGGACGCGCTCTCCAAGAAATCGGGCACCAAGGATATCCCCTTCATTCTCCTTTCCCATCTCAAGAATGAAAAATCGGTGACGAGGGCCTACGGTCTCGGCATCGATCATTACCTGAAGAAACCCTACCTTCTCGCCGAGCTTCTGGGGATCGTCCAGAAGATGACGGCCCAGGGCGCCGCCAGATGAATCTGGAGATCGAATCCATACTTCTCGCCGTGATTTTCCTCCTATGGCTGGATATTCTCATCGTCCTCCGGACCCTCTCGAACAAGTCGGAATTGGCTCTTTCCGAAGAGCGCAGGCAGCGGGAGCTGGCCGAACTCGCCCACCTTTTCGAGATAGACGCCTCCTGGGACAAGAAGAAGGTCAGGAGGCTTTTCGACAATTACTTGAGGCTGAAGCAGTCCATCAATCTTCCTGAACACGAGCGTCACAAGCTTCTGAATCTCGCGAAGGCGGAGAGGATCGAGCCGGGCCTCGAAAGGAGGATGCGATACAGGAGCCGCTACCAGAGGATGGAGGCCGCTCTTGGACTGGCGCTCATCGGGGGCGAGAAAGCCAGGGCGGCGCTGGAGCAGGCGCTGGCCACGGAAAAGGATTTTCCCGTCAAGCTGTTCATAGCGAACGCGCTCGCCGATATAAGGGATCCGCGATCCCTCGGCGCCATGGTGGAGAGCCTGCTCGGAGCCCACCGCTGGTACCGCGAAAAGGTGAATATGCTCATCGCGTCTTTCGGCCCTGTAGGAGCGGACTATCTGCGCGGCTATCTCTGGCGGGAGGAGAGCGAGATAGTCGAGATGTTCCTGGACATCTCCTCCCAGAATATCTCCGAGGAGCTGAAAGAGTACCTTGCGGCCATGCTCGAGGGGGGACAGGACCAAATCGCGAGGCTTGCCGCTTCGGTAAAGGGCTGCCGGGACAGGTCCTGCGCGTACTGCGTCCACGGAGAGAGGCTCACGGACGATCTGAAGCGGGTCTGCGGCTTCAGGGGCATCGTATCCCCCGATTTCAGTTGCGCGCGTTTCAAGTTCCTCGTGACGAGCAAGGACCCCGTGGGCAACCACCGGCGCCTCATGCTGAAGGCGGCCGGCTGCCTCGAGAAATTCTACAGCGAGGTACTGCATGCGCCGGCTTTCCTCGAAAGCGAAGACAGGGAGATCCAGGCCATCGCCGTGCGTTCCCTGGGTTCGGGGAGATGCGAAAAGTGCGTCGAGGAGCTGATGGATTTCCTGGGCGACGAACTGACGGCCGCGCCGGCCAAGCAGGGACTCGCCAGAATCCTGGCGGCCCATCCCCGGCTCACCCCCACAGCCATCGAAGCCTTCAACGGCGCGACGGACAAGCGCGTCAGGCAGAATCTGGCCGAAGTGCTTGCCGGAAAGATCGAGTATTTCATAGCGCGGCTTCTGGACAGGGAAGGATCGAATTCCGTCAGGCTGATCCGCGAAGTGATCGAGCTGGGCAAGGTATCGGAATTGATCGAGTTCCTGAAGCTGAACAAGGACGAGCAGCTCGAGGATGCGGTATTGAAGATAATCCGCGAGGAAGTCGGAACCAGCGAGAAACTGCGGGCGGAATGCGGCCTCTATCTCCCGGACAGGATCCTCGAAAAGTGCGGCATCGCCAGGATGATTCCGCCGGTCAAGAAAAGGGAGGAAAAGCGCGACTGGAAGATGATCCGCAGCCTCTACCTGATTCTCGCGTTCGCTATTCTGTTCCCCATGTCCCTATACGTTATGCGATATGGTCACCTCATCCCCCACATACCTTTCATGACGCAGCTCAAGACCTACGTCGTGGACTTCAACTACGACTTCGCCTGGTATTCGATCGCGGTGAACGGCGTGTACATAATCCTCCTTCTCCTGTCGATAGTGAAGGTGAAGTCATCGACAAGGCTATGGAATCTCAAGACGATGTCCTTCCTCTTCAAGCCGCGGATGCTTCCGTCGGTATCGATCATCGCGCCGGCCTTCAACGAGGAAAAGACCATAATAGAAAGCGCCAACTCCCTTCTCAACATCAAGTATCCGGACCACGAGCTGGTGATAGTGAACGACGGGTCCCGTGACGAAACGTTGAACACTCTCATATCGTACTACAACCTCAAGAGATCGGACTATTTCTACACGCAGCGCCTCAAGACCGCCCCGGTGCGAGGCATATACCTGAATCCGCTCTATCCGAGGCTCGTCGTCGTGGACAAGGAGAACGGGGGGAAAGCCGATTCGCTCAACGCGGGGCTCAACATAGCCATCAAGGAGTACTACTGCGGGATAGACGCGGATTCCCTCCTCGAACCCGACGCCCTCCTCAAGGTGGCGGCCCTGACCCTGGATCACGGCGTGGAGACTCCCGCGATGGGCGGGAACGTGTTCCCGATCAACGGCTGCGGCGTGGACAGGGGAAAGCTGACCCATATCGCGCTTCCGCGGAACAACCTCGCGAAGCTCCAGGCCATCGAATATCTGAGGGCTTTCATGTGCGGCAGGCTGGGCTGGGCACAGATCAATTCGCTCCTCATCATCTCGGGCGCCTTCGGCCTTTTCCGGAAGGAAAGGGTCGTCAGCATAGGCGGCTACCTGACGAGCAACGAAAGATACAAGAGGGACACCGTGGGCGAGGACATGGAACTCGTCGTGAGGGTCTCGAGGCTCATGAGGGAAAAGAAGCAGAAATACAGGATCAGCTACGCGTACAACGCCAACTGCTGGACCGAGGTGCCCGAATCCCTCTCCGTCCTGAAGAGGCAGAGGGACCGCTGGCACCGCGGGCTCATCGACATACTCTTCCTCCACAGGAAGATCATCTTCAATCCGGCCTTCGGCAAGATGGGCATGCTCGGCATGCCCTATTTCCTCATATTCGAGATGATAGGCCCTCTCTTCGAAATCCAGGGCTATCTCATGGTGGCCGCGGCCGCCGTCCTCGGCCTCATCAGCACCAAGCTCGCCCTTCTCCTCCTCATCTCGACGATTTTCATGGGGATTCTCATCTCGATGGCCTCGGTGCTGATCGCCGAAAGGCAGGTCAGCTATTTCAGCTACAGGGACACCCTGAAGATGCTCGCGATTGCCTTTCTGGAGAATTTCGGCCCAAGGCAGGTCTTTTCCCTGTGGCGGGTATTCGGCTATTTTAGCGCGATGAAGAAGCCCAAGGGTTGGGGGAAAATGGAGAGAAAGGGATTCGCTTCCCCGGTCGCGCCGCAAGGACAAGGGGTGGCCCAGGCCGGCAAGGACAAGAAATGAAAAGCCACGCGATCAGGCGGCGCT
>CAZRYP010000143.1:3661-6415 GCA_964604295.1 uncultured Treponemataceae bacterium | reverse complement strand
AGGCGAAAACGCACTCATCTATGTCCATTTCGCGTATGAGGCGAGGCAGGTCGGTTTCGGGGAAGATGGGGATCCCCTCGGGGTAGAGAGGACCCGCCAGCTCGGCGGGGTATTTCCTCCCGTCGATATCGGGAATCTGAGCGGCGGTGAATGCCTCCACCTTCACGGACGCGTCGCCCCGGAACCTGGTGTTGAAGTTATGGAAATCCCTTCCCGCCGCGCCGATGATGATCACTTTTCTCCGCTTCATTTCGAGGTCCTCGCTTCGGAGAGGCTGGTTCTCCTCTTCCTGTGACATGATCGGCGCTGCCGTTTTGGCTGTCAAGATTGCGACAAAAAATATTAAATGTGCAAAAAAAGTTGATTTTGCATATACATTCAAGGCCTTCCCGTCCTTCCTCCCTATTCATGCAGGAATGGCCGGCGGCGCGGCGATAGATATGCAAAAATGGCCCTCATGGAAAAGTGAAGATTTTTTTTTCATGATGATGCATACTTCGCCCATGAGAAGCCTGTCGATCGAAAGCGAAATCGGTGCCCTGCGCAGGGTGATACTCCACACTCCCGGGCAGGAGATAGAGGCGATGACCCCGGGGGAGGCCGAGAAGGATCTCTACAACGACATCATCCCCCTGGGCTCAGTCCTCAACGAGTACATCCGGCTGAAGAAGTTCCTCTCCTCTGTCGCGGAAGTCCACGAACTCCTGGATCTTCTGGGCGACTGTCTCGTCGACCTGGGCAACAAGTACGAATTCCTCACCGACCTTTCGCGCTGCTTTCCTATACGCGGTTCGATGGAGGAATTCATGGCCATGCCCGCGGCCCGGCTCGCGGCGGCCATAGTCCATGGAGTGCCGTCGCCCAGGAATTCCCTCGCGTATCGGCTGGACGAGCACAGCTTCATCTCCAGGCCTCTCCCGAACGCCTACTTCATGAGGGACAGCGCGGCGGTGATCGGCGACTGCGCGGTGGCCGCCGCCACGGCCTTCGACGTGCGCATGGTGGAGGCCGTGATCACCCGCTTCATCTTCACCCATCACCCGGATTTCATCGCCAGGACCATGCTCTTCGACGGCCCCGCGGAAAGAAACCGCTACCTCACGATAGAGGGCGGCGACATCATCGTGCTGTCGCCGACGCTCCTCGCCGTCGGGGTGTCGGAGCGGACCACCCCCTACGCCGTGGAACGCATCGCGAAGAACGCCGCGAGGATTTCGGAATCGGACATCACGGTATTCGCCATAGACCTGCCCAAGACCAGGGCGACGATCCATCTCGACATGGTCTTCACCATGATCGACAGGGACGCCGCCTTGGTCTACGAACCCGCGATCATGGGCAGCAGGCGCACGCCAGTGTACCGGATAGACGCGGGCAGGGGGGGGAAGCTGAAGTACAGGGAAGTGGAATCCCTCCTTTCCGGCCTGGCCGAGGAGGGCATGGACCTGGCTCCCGTCCTCTGCGGGAAGGGCCACCGCATCCACCAGCAGCGGGAGCAGTGGCTCTCCGGCGCCAATTCCTTCGCCTTCGCGCCCGGGAAGATACTGATGTACTCCTGCAACACCTACACGATGGAAGCCTTGTCCGACGCGGGATTCGCCATCGTTCCCTCGGATGCCTTCATAGGCGGAAAAGACTCCATAGATGGCCATGGGCGTCTGGCCGTCACCTTCGACGGCATCGAGCTGGCGCGCGGGGGCGGGGGGGCGCGCTGCATGACGCTTCCGGTGGAGAGGGAGAGGATCTGAGTTTCCGATTCCCGGAATCAGGGCCGAAAGTTGAAGGGGCTGTCCGCCGATGTCAGGCGGACAGCCCCTTCCTCATTTTGGACGCGGCAAGGCGCGGGTTCTCAGCTGCAGCCCGTCGTGGAGCCGCAGGTTTCGCACTTCAGGCAGGTTCCGTTGCGGACGAGGGTCAGGTGACCGCAGACCGGGCAGGGGTCGCCTTCGTAGCCTTTCTGCCTCGCCGAGCGTATGGACTTCACCGTGGGACTCAAGGGGGCGGCTTTGGCCGCGGAAGAGTCCTTCTTGTCGAGAGAAACCGCGCCGGCCTGTGCCTGCGGGCTTGAGACCGGGGCGGACGCCGCAGGGGAGGAAGTCGGGACGACAGCAGCCGGAACCTGGGGGACATTAGCCGCGGGCCGGGGATCGGGGAGGGGGATGAATGTCTGGACCGGCTTGGCTGGGTGATCGGACCTGCCGTTCTCGAAGGCCGACTTGTGGACGGTTTCGCTGGTCTTGGACTGCATCGCCGTTGACACGAGGTCCTCGGGCTTGATCTGCCCCAGGTCGTGCCTGTCCTGATAGGAAATCGCGAGGTCCCTGAAGATGTAGTCGAGGACGCTGGTGGCCATCTTTATGTAGTCGTGGCCCTGGACGACGCCGTTGGGTTCGAAGCGCGTGAAGGTGAAGGCATCCGTGTATTCCTCGAGGGGCACGCCGTACTGGAGCCCGAGGGACACGGCTATGGCGAAGGAGTTGAGGATGCTCCTGAAGGCCGCGCCTTCCTTGTGCATGTCGAGGAATATCTCCCCGAGGCTACCGTCCTCGTATTCGCCGGTGCGGAGGAAGACGGAGTGTCCGGCGATCTTGGCTTTTTGGGTATAGCCCTTCCTGCGGTTGGGCAGGGAGCGTCTCAGGCCTCGCGGGGACTGGGGCATGCCCGGCAGCTCGGGCTCCAGTTCGAAGAGGGTCTTGCCTGTCTGGCGGGGTTCGGCCTTCTCCTGGCTGGCTTCTTCCGCGCCCAGGGTGCCCG
>CAZRYP010000143.1:0-3651 GCA_964604295.1 uncultured Treponemataceae bacterium | reverse complement strand
AGTCGGCTATCATGTCGACGCCGGGGGAGAGGGCCGAGAGGGGCTGGGAAAGCTTGGAGCCGTCGCGGTAGAGGGCTATGGACTTGAGCATGGATTTCCAGGCCAGCATGTAGGCGCCCTTCACCTCTTCCTTGGAGACGGTATTGGGCATGTTGATCGTCTTGGAGATGGCGCCTGTGACGAAGGGCTGAACGGCCGACATCATGGCGATATGGGCTTTCCAGTCGATGCTCCGCGTTCCCTTCTTGCCCGAAGGGGTGGCCGTATCGAATACGGGCAGGTCCTCCTCCTTGAGGCCGGGGGCTCCTTCAAGTCCCATGGTGCCGCAGGAGAAGAGCTCGGCTTCCTCGATCTCCCCGGGACCGTAGCCCAGCCAGGCGAGGAGGCTGAAGGAGGGGTCGGACCAGTCGCTCTCGGGCACACCGAGGGCTTTCATGGCGTCGGGGCCGAGGAGGTGGGGAGAGAAGCAGCTTTCGAGGGAGAAGGCGCTCTTGAGGACGGATTCGACCTTGGCGAGGCTTGCCTCCGGAATGCCCTTTTCCCTGAGGGACTGGAGAGAGACGGCCGGCGAGCCTTCGAGGGTCCCCGAACCCAGCGCGTAGCGGAGAATCCTGTCTATGGATACGGCGTCGTACTCCAGGGCGTGGAGCGCGGGAGGAACGCTGGAATTGATGATCTTGAAGTATCCGCCCCCGGCGAGCTTCTTGAATTTCACCAGGGCGAAGTCGGGTTCGACGCCCGTGGTGTCGCAGTCCATCAGGAGACCGATGGTTCCCGTGGGGGCTATCGCTGTTACCTGCGCGTTCCTGTAGCCGTGTTTCTGGCCCAGGGCGAGAGCCTCATCCCAGGATTCGCGGGCGGCGGCCACGAGATTGCCCGGGCAGGCCCACTCCTTCAGTCCCATGGGGGCGATGCTGAGGGCTTCATACTCTCCCGGCTTGGAATCGTAGGCGGCTCGCCGATGGTTGCGAACCACCCTGAGCATGATATCGGCGTTGGCATCGTAGCGTGCGAATGTGCCCCACTCGGCGGCCATCCTGGCGGACTGGGCGTAGGCTTCGCCCGTGAGTATGGCGGAGAGAGCGGCGGCCACGGCTCTTCCTTCGTCCGAGTCATAGGCGAGGCCCATGACCATGAGAAGGCTGCCGAGGTTGGCGTAGCCCAGTCCGAGGGTGCGGTAATCGAAGCTCCTGCGCGCGATTTCCTTGGAGGGGAACTGGGCCATCACGACGGAAATCTCCAACACCGTGGTCCAAAGCTTCGTCGCGTGCCTGTAGGCTTCGTCGTCGAAGGCGCAGGATGCCGGGTCGTAGAATCCGAGGAGGTTGAGGGAGGCGAGGTTGCATGCCGTGTCGTCGAGGAACATGTACTCGGAGCAGGGATTGGACCCCTTGATCTCCCCGTCCTTGAGGCAGGTATGCCATTCGTTCACCGTGCTGTGGAACTGGAGGCCGGGGTCGGCGCATTGCCATGCCGCGCGGGCGATCTTGTCCCAGAGGCTCCTGGCCTTGATCGTCCGCATGACGGCTCCCGTCGTCCTCGCCTTGAGTCCCCAGTCCCCGTCGTCCATGACAGCCTTCATGAAGACGTTGTCCACCCTCACGGAGTTGTTGGAGGATTGGCCGGATACGGTGTTGTAGGCTTCGGATTCCCATGCCGTGTCGTACTGGGGCAGGGGGACGAGCTCTCCCGTCTGGCGGTACATGGAGAGGACCTGGTGTATCCAGGCCGAGGGAAGGCCGGCGTTCAGGGCGTCCTTGACGGATTTCCTCAAGTCGGCGTTCTCGGTGAAGGAGAAGGCCGATTCGGGAGGCAGTCCCGAAGCCTCGATCGCCGATTTCATGGATTCGGCATAGCGGCGCAGCACGGCGCTTCCCGCCGCCAGGCATGCGACCTTGTATTCCTCCTCGGCTTTCCAGGCGACGTAGGGTTCGATGTCGGGATGATCGGCGTCGAGGATCACCATCTTGGCGGCGCGCCGCGTCGTCCCCCCCGATTTGACGGCTGCCGCCGACCTGTCGGCTATCTTGAGAAAAGAGAGGAGGCCTGAGGATACGCCCCCGCCCGAAAGGTTCTCATGGGCGGCCCTGATCTTGGAAAAGTTGGATCCCGTGCCCGAACCGTACTTGAAGAGCCTGGCTTCCCTCGTGATGAGATCCATGATCCCACCCTCGTTCACCAGGTCGTCCTGGATGTCGAGGATGAAGCATGCGTGGGGCTGGGGACGGGCATATGCCGATTCGGACTTGAGCACTTCGTTGGTCACGGGGTCGACATAATAATGCCCCTGGGGAGGACCTTCGATCCCGTAGACGGCATTCAGGCCCGTATTGAACCACTGAGGGCTGTTGGGCGCAGCGAGCTGGTGCGCGAGCATGTAGAGAAGTTCGTCGTAGAAGGCTTTCTCGTCCGCTTCTGTGTCGAAATATCCTGCTCCACGTCCCCACAGGCACCAGGTATATGCCAGCCTGTGGAATACCTGCCTGGAGTCGTGCTCCGAACCGGGAACGGGGCTCTCTATCGCCAGCCCGATCTGAGTGTCGGGGATGAACTTGAGCCAGGCCTTGGCCGACTCGGGCGACACTCCGGCTTTCCTGAAATACTTCTGGGCAAGGATGTCCGTCGCGATCTGGCTCCAGGTGGACGGAACGATCACTCCGTCCATATGGAATACGAGTTTTCCATTGGGATTGCGTATCTCGCTGACGCGGCTTTCCCAGGTTATGCCTTCGTAAGGACCGCGGCCCTTGCTGGTGAATTTCCTCTCGAACTTCATCATCTTCCTCCGGATTATCGGCCCAGGCAGCGCTTTCGCGGCTGAGGTGCCTGTTTTAGTCATTTCTACAATCTGTAACGGCATGACCGCACACCACTACAATAGGTAGTGGTGTCAATGCACGCTGTCCATGGTATAAACGAATCTCGGGGCTAATGCAAGGGCCGAGAGCAAAAAATTCATCCATCGCCGGAATTATTCCGATAGGAAGACATATGTTCAGTAGAATGCGTGCCTGGATGGCTGTACTGGCGATTTTCGCCTCAGCCAGCGCCTATGGCCTAGACAGCGTTTCGCTTCTGGACTTCGGGAAGAAGGCCAGGGCGGGGATAGCCTACGATCCCCTCACGAACTCGGGTTATATCGAAAGGAACGGCGCCTTCGTGTCCTTTGCCCTGAACGAACCTTTCATCGTCCTGGACTGGAAGAATATCAAGCGCGTGGGAGCCCCCTACGTGTCCGGGGAGAAAGTCATGCTTCCCGGGGATTTCGCGGAGGAAGCCACCGCCTACCTGACGCTGAGGAATGCCCCAAAGAAGGAAAGATATACGGTCGCGACAATACTCGTGGATCCGGGGCACGGGGGAAAGGATACCGGCGCCATAGCCGAGGTGGGCGGCTTGAGGCTTCTCGAGAAGGATCTCACCCTGGAGGTGTCGAAGAGGGTCGTGGACCTCCTCAAGGCCAGCTACCCCGACAGGAAGATTCTCATCACCCGCGAGGGGGATACCTATCCGACCCTGGACGACCGGGTGGCCATGGCCAACTCGGCCGGACTCAGGAACGACGAAGCCGTGATCTATGTCTCGATCCATGCCAATGCCTCCTTCAACAAGAACGCGAAGGGCTTCGAAGTCTGGTACCTCAACCCCGAG
>CAZRYP010000142.1:0-6479 GCA_964604295.1 uncultured Treponemataceae bacterium | reverse complement strand
CTCTCCGTGCTATCCTCCCCACGATATGAGCAAGAGCCTTTCTTCCATCATCAGCGGCGCGGCGACCCTCTCGATGTCGGGCGATTCCGATCCGGAGATCACCGGGATCGAGTACGACTCGCGCAGGATAAGGAAGGGGAACCTCTTCGTCGCATACCCCGGAATCCATGCCGACGGGCATGACCATATAGCCTCCGCGATAAGGAATGGCGCCGCGGCCATTCTCCTTGAGAAGCCCGTGAAGGAGCCCGTTCCCGGCATCGTCTATGTCCAGGTGGCCGACGCGCGCCTCTCCATGAGCGGAATCGCTTCGGCCTATCACGACGATCCTTCATCCTCCCTCTGCGTCATCGGCGTGACCGGCACCGAAGGCAAGAGCACGACAGTCTACCTCATCTACCAGCTTCTCAGCCTCTCCGGCGCCAAGGCTGGCTTCTTTTCCACGGTCATGTCGGACACAGGTTCGGGGGAAAGACCCAATCCGGAGCACCAGACGACGCCAGAGGCCACAGCCGTCCAGGGCATGCTCGCGTCCATGAGGGATTCGGGCTGCGGATACGCTGTCGTGGAGTCGTCGAGCCATGGCTTGAGCGAAAGGACGGGACGGCTCTCGGACGTGAAGTTCGACATAGCCCTGATGACCAATGTCACGAGCGAACATCTGGAGTTCCACGGCACATGGGAGCGGTACCGCTCCGACAAGGCCAACCTCTTCAGGAACCTGGACGCCCACGACCACCTGAAGTCCATAGGCGGAAAACCATCCCGGCTTCCTTCCGCCGGAATAGTGAACGCCGACGATCCCAGCGCCCCTTACTTCGCTTCCTCCACGGCCAAACCCCTGCTTTCCTACTCGGTTAAAACTTCCTCGGCCACGCTCTCGGCCTCGGAGATAGTCTCGGATCGAAGGGGTTCGGACTTTACGCTGGAGGGCAGTCAAGGCGCGGATCCTTTCAGGGCTTCGGCGAGGATCAATCTTCCCGGCGATTTCAACGTGGGCAATGCCATGGCCGCCCTCCTCTCGGTTTCGACAGCCCTGGGCAGGCCGATAGTGGAACTTCTCCCCCTCCTTTCCCACCTCAGGCCCGTGCGCGGTAGAATGATGGGCATCGACAGGGGCCAGCCCTTCGAAGTCATCATAGACTATGCCCATACGCCCAGCTCCTTCGAAGCCATCCTGCCCCCCATCAGGCGGTGCGTGGAGGGCAAGATCATCTGCGTCTTCGGCTCGGGGGGCGAGAGGGACACTGAAAAACGGCCGCGCCAGGGCGCCGTGGCTTCGGAGTACTGCGACATCCTGATTCTGGCCGACGAGGATCCCAGGGGAGAAGATCCGCTGACCCTCCTCGAGGACATAGCGGCCGGATGCCCCGGACTGACTCGCGGCGAGCGGCTCTTCCTCATCCCCGACCGCCCCGCGGCCATTCGCAAGGCTTTCTCCATGGCGGGAGCCGGCGACGTCGTCCTCCTGCTCGGCAAGGGGCATGAAAATTCCATCATCCGGAGCGATCGCGCCACACCCTATGACGAAGAAAAGGAAGTGATAGCCGCGCTGAAAGAAATGGGCTTCGGAATCGTTCCCGAAGTCTGAGCCGCACAAAAAAAAGGAAGCACAATGAAGACAATCGCGATACTTTACGGCGGAAAATCCGGGGAGCACGAAGTGTCCCTCATCTCCGCGGCCAGCATCGTCCGCCATCTCGACGAAAAAAAATACAGGCTCATCCTCATCGGCATCACGAAATCGGGGGAATGGCTTCTCCAGGATCCCGCCGTCCTGAGGCAGGCTCAGGCCGCGGATGGCGGCGATTCCATGGAAGGACTCCCGCCCGTAAGGACGGGACGCAAGGTTTTCGTCTCGCCCGGCGGCGGCCTCATGGCGAAAGTCAGCGAGGGCATCGAAAATCTTCCCTGCGACATCGTATTCCCCGTCCTGCACGGCACTTTCGGGGAGGACGGCACGGTGCAGGGGCTCCTCGAATGCGCGGGGCTTCCCTACGTGGGAGCCGGCGTCCTGGGCTCGGCCATAGGCATGGACAAGCAGATCACCAAGGAACTGTGGCTGAGGGAGGGACTTCCCGTCGTCGATTCCATCACGGTGCGGGCCTCGGAGAGGGCCAACCCCCATTTCATGGCCAATCTGTCCAGGAAGATCGAGGCCCGCTTCGGCTGGCCCTGTTTCGTCAAGCCTTCTTGCTCGGGCTCATCGGTGGGCACTTCGAAGGCTTCGGACATCGCCACCCTGGAGGCAGCCGTCGACATGGCCCTCCTGTACGACGAGAAAATCCTCGTGGAGGAATTCATCGGCGCGAGGGAAATCGAGTGCGCCGTCTTAGGCAACGAAAGCCCCAAGGCCTTCGCGCCCGGAGAAATCGTCACCGCCCACGAATTCTACGACTACGACGCCAAGTACAAGGATCCCGAGGGAGCCATCCTGAGAGTTCCCGCTCCCCTCTCTCCCCAACAGACCGAAGCCATCCAGGCCCTTGCCCTCAAGGCCTACAAGACCTGCGGACTCTCGGGGATGGCCAGGGTGGACTTCTTCATCGACAAGCGTACAGGCAATATCCTCCTGAACGAAGTGAACACCATTCCCGGATTCACGGCGATTTCCATGTATCCCAGGATGTGTGAGGCGGGCGGCCTGCCCTATTCCCTGCTCCTGGACGAACTCCTCGATCTCGCCGCCGATCGTTTCAAGCGCCGTTCAGAACTCAAGTACTCCTACCAGGAAGACAGATAGCACGAAACGGGACGGGAGCTGAAGCTTGCCCGGGTTCCCGCCCCGGCTTCGGCCCTCCCCGCCGGCACCATAGTGCATCATTATGCATGATTGTTCTATAATTATCTATACCAATATGATTTAGCCTTTTCCCACTGGCGTATCCTCCAGGCGCGGTGTACACTGGCTCCTCGGCATGCGGAAATTCCCGCGCTTTTTTACCCGGAAGCAGTACGCCAAGGAGGTTCTCCCATGAAGTCCCAGGACTGCATCGCCCTGGACGAATCTTTCGGCGCGCGCAACTATCATCCCCTTCCCGTCGTCATCTCCGGAGCCCGGGGCTGCAGGGTCGAGGATCCCGAAGGCAGGAGTTATCTCGATTTCCTCTCGGCCTACTCGGCCCTGAACCAGGGGCATCTCCATCCCCATATCATCGAGGCGGTCAAGGAGCAACTGGAGAGGGTGACCCTCACATCGAGAGCCTTCCACAACGACAGGATGGGCCTCTTCCTCAGGAAGCTCTGCGAATTCACGGGCTATGAAGCCGCGCTTCCGATGAATACGGGAGCCGAAGCCGTGGAGACGGCGATCAAGGCCGTCAGGCGCTGGGGCGCGGAGATCAAGGGCGTGGAAAACGGCAGGCAGAAAATCGTCTGCGCCGAGGGGAATTTCCATGGAAGGACGCTGGCCGCAATATCGATGTCCGTCGATCCCGAATCCCTTATGAACTACGGCCCTTACGTGCCCGGCTTCATCCGTGTGCCCTACGGCGACGCCGATGCGGTCGGGAGAGCCATCGACGCCGACACCGTCGCCGTCATCATCGAGCCCATTCAGGGCGAGGCGGGCGTCGTCGTCCCTCCGGAGGGCTATCTCGCGAGTCTCAGGGAGATATGCGACAACCGCGGCGTCCTCCTCGTGTTCGACGAAATACAGACGGGCTTCTGCAGGACAGGCAGGCGTTTCGCCTGGCAATACGAGAAAGCCCAGCCCGACATCATGTGCCTCGGGAAGGCGCTCGGGGGCGGCATCATGCCCATCTCGGCCATCGTGGCGGACTGGAAGGTGATGAATGTCTTCACTCCTGGCAGCCACGGCTCCACATTCGGGGGCAATCCCCTGGCCTGCGCCGTGGGCATCGCGGCCATCGAAGTCCTCGAGGAGGAAAGGCTGGAGGAGAACGCCGCCCGCATGGGGGAGCTTTTCCGCCGGGAAATCCTGAAGATGGGCTGCAGAAGGATGAAGCTCGTGCGCGGGAAGGGTCTGCTGAACGCCGTCGTGTTCGACGAGGGATTCCATGCCTGGGATGTCTGCGTCGCGCTGAAGGATGAAGGCCTTCTCGCCAAGCAGACTCACGGCAACATCATCCGCTTCGCGCCCCCTCTCGTCATCACCGATGAGGAAATGGCCGAAGCCCTGGGAATCATCGCGAGAGTCTTGGGAAGGCTATGAGCCCCGAACCGCCGGGCTCAGGCCGGCGGCGCCTTCTCTTCCTTCAGCGCGACGGTGAACACGGCGCCCGCGCCGCTCTCCCCGCCCTCGTAGGCGATGATCCCGCCGAAGGTCTCGACAAGACGCTTGGACAGGGCCAGGCCTATGCCGCTCGCCTTTTCCTTCGTGGTGAAGAAGGGATCGAAGATCCGGCCCCGGACTTCGGGGCTTATGCCCTCCCCCGAATCGATGACCGCGATGACCCATGAGCTTTCCCTGCGGAAGAGCCTCAGGCTGATCCTTTTCCGCCCCTGGGGCAGAGCTTCCACGGCCTCTATGGCGTTGCGAAGGAGATTGTCGAGGACGATCACGAGCTTTTCGGGATCGGCCAGCACCATGGCATGGTTTTCGGCGGCGATTTCGGGCAGGAGCTCTATGCCTGAATCGGCCAGATCGCGGTAGCGGCCGCAGAACGAATCCAGGAACAGGACGAGATCCACCGGATCGCGGCGGGCCGGTCCCGATTTGAGGAACTCCCTGATCCTGTCGGCCAGGCCTGAAAGCCTCATGATCTCGCCCTCGATGATGTCGGCCGATTCCCTCAGCTGCAGGCCGCTGCGCGCCGCCCCTTCGGTCCCCTCCCGGCCGTCCGCGGGATCGGCCCCGGGGGCGGCGCGCCTTATCTTGGCCGTCTGGATTCGCATGATCCCGAGAGGGTTCTTTATCTCGTGGACGAGGGTTCGGGCCGCCTCCCCGAGCTGCACGAGTTCCCTCGTCTCGGCCTCGCGGATCTTGAGATCCTCGTTGTGCCTGAAGGCGAGGATGAGGAGAACGTACAGGCCGACGAGAGCGGCGGTGATGAGGGCGGCCACGAGGACGAACTGGAGCCTCTCCTTGCTGAAACCCTCTGCCGAATACTCCATCCAGATAAAATAGCTGCCACCCAGGCTGGACAGGATCCCGGGAGCGAGGGGCTGCGCGGGGGATTGAGGAAGGGGCGCGGTCTCCTGCCCCGTCTGGGGAACCTGCCTTCCGCGTCCCATGCCCATGCCCGGTGCGACGTTTCCGTTCCCCATCATCCTCGCGGGATTCTGCAGGCCGGAATAGCGGAGAAGGTTGATGGTCTTCCTGTCCTTGGAAAAGGTGACGGAGATGCCCGCCGGCAGATCCCCGCTCTGGCCCTCCCGCCTAGAGCTGGTCGCGGATGGAGATGGTCTCAGGGGCGCTGCCGTAACGCTGGAAGGAACTTCCATCGAGCCTGTAGAAGCCGAAGCCCCTGATCCGATCATCGCCCTCCGGAATGAAGGATTGGTCGCTCCTGTACTCGTCGACGATGGCGCTGGAAGCGCGGAAGGCTTCATATTCGAGGAGGAGGTCCTTCCTCTGGGTTTCCCTCACCACGATGACCCAGAGAAGGCCTATGGCGCTGAGAAGGACGAAGGCCGAAGCGAACAGAAGCGCTTTGGCCGGTTTGTTCCTGACTGTCTTCATGGTATAGTGCGCCATGGTACCATGCTTTCCGCGCGGTCGTCATCCCGCCCCGGCCGCTCCCTCGCTTGAGTCCGGTCAAATTCCCATGGTACAACATTCCTGGCCCAACCCATGAAACGAGCGATACAAGCCCTACTGACGGCAGCCTTCATCCTCGCCTTCATCGTCTTCATCTATTTCTTCGCGAGGATGAGGCAGGAGAACCTGGAAGCCACCCTTCCCGTCGCGGGAAGGATCATCGATCTCGGGACGCTCCGGAACGAAGAAAGCGGAGCGACCGGCGAACCCGAGCGGACGCAGCGCTCGAAAATAAATCCGGAATGGGGAGAGATCTTTCTCGACGCGATCGACATGAACCTGGATGAGGACGAGGACCTCGAGCAGGTCATCACGGTTAAGCCGGCCTCGACCGAAGGGGGAAACCTGGCTGTCGTCATCGCGGACTTCCAGCCGGCTACCGGAAGTTATTTCAGGCTCTGGAAAGGCGAGACCCTGGCCACCAAGCCAAATGCCATCGTGGTCCAGCCCAGGGATCTCCTGGGGGATGGAAATGTCGAACTCCTCTGCTTTGGTATCGACGACGACAGCCTGCAGACCCTCGATGTCTTCCGGCGCCTCGCTTCCGTCCAGGCCGCCTACTTCAAGACCTTCAGCGGCGCAGGCCTATCCGTCGTCGTGGAAGATCCCGAAGAAACACCAGCCGAAACGGGAGACTCGGCGGCCGGGAAACCGGCTTTGATAAGTCTCTACGAAGCAGCGCCCGGCGGGGCCTCTCCCCTGGACAAGAGAAAAGTCTCCTTCTCATGGAACGGCAGGGAGAACCGCTACGTCAGGG
>CAZRYP010000141.1:0-6483 GCA_964604295.1 uncultured Treponemataceae bacterium | reverse complement strand
TCGCCCGAAAGGTCGGCGAAGACGGAAGCCCTTTCCCCGAAAACATGGGATCGGACGGCGGCAGGCCTGTAGGCCGCGACATTCCACCAGGGGAGAATTCTCGATGGGGCGCCGAAGAAATCCAGGTCGGCATAGAAATCCTCGACCTCGCGATCCGTGGGCAGGACGATGAAAAAAGATTTGCCCGTTTTCTTCCGGAGCGCCGCGACAACGAGGGCGAGGTAGGAATTCTCCGCCTCGGCGAGCTCTATGGGGAAGACACCCTCGCCGATCCGCTTCTCGAGCGTCCTGAAAGCCTCGTGCCTGACAATTTTATCTATGAGTACTTGCGGTTCTTTTCTGTCCATCGTATTCTTTCCCTCGCATCGGATGCCGAGCCGGCTCAGTATAGTCCTCGGCCTTCCTTTATTCCATAAGCGGGGCCACCAACACAGTATGCTAGCAGTGATTTTAGCCGAAGACGACGCCTTTTCGCGCGCCGTCGCCCATCGTTCGCGCCTCCAGAAATACTCCGTCGTCCGATACAGGGATCCGGTCAAGCTGGCCGACAACCTTCCCGAGCTCAATCCCGACGCCCTCATCATCAGGTACGAGGATTACCCCCTCCATTCCGAACTCCTGGCGGCCGAACTGCTCTGCCGGGAAGGCCTCCACAATGTGAAGATCATCGTCTTCTCTCCGACCGACATCGACTCAGGCCGCGCCTTCCGCAATCTCCGATGCCTTCCCGAAATGACGGGCAGCCCCGATTCGGGCCACCTCTCGCAGGAATCTTCCAGGATGCTCTCCGAACTGCTCTCCCCTGCGATGAAGGCCGAGGATTTCGCGTGCGACAGGATTGGAGGAAGCTCCGCGCCTCCTCCCGAGGAGAGAACAAGGCATGCCTCGAAGAGCCGACTTATGGCCGCCGCAGAAAAACAGGCCAGGCCGATTCGATAAAAAACTATTTTTTTCTAATATCCAAACAATTTTATATTGAAAAAATTATAGAATAGGGCTACTATGATTCCCATGAGCGACGCAGTGACATCAGCATGCCGAGAGGATCTTCTCGAGCCTTATGCTTCCAAGTTCAAAGCTGTCGGACATCCCGTGCGCCTGAAGATTCTCTGCCTTATCGCACATCAGGAAGTTCCCTGCGTGGGCGATCTCTGGCGATGTCTGAACCAGCCGCAGCCCGTCGTATCCCAGCATCTGGCGATTCTCAAAAAGACGGGAATAGTGTCTTCCGAAGTACACAAGACAAAGCGCGTATACTCTATCATCGATCCCTTCATCAAGGAATTGATTAGCACGATACTCTGCGAAATCGGGGACGGGAGCGACGCCGAGGATGAAAAGCAGACTCCGCTCTCGCCTGTCTGAGCCGAACCTTATTGCAGATACCTTTCCAGCTCATCGGCAAAAGCCTTGTCGGCTTCCGCCGTCGGCACGCGTCTGGCGACCTCGCCCTTTATGAATATCAACACCGAATTCCCGGCTCCCGTGATGCCTATATCGGCATGTCTCGCTTCGCCGGGTCCGTTCACCACGCATCCCATCACGGCGATTTCCAGCGGCGCCTTGACCGCGTAGAGCCTTTCGGTCCAACGCTCCAGAAAGGCATGCGTGTCGAAGGAGGCGCGACCGCAGCGCGGACAGGACACGATGCGCACCCCGGCCTTCCTGAGGCCCGCGCAGCCGATTATCTCCCTTGCAGCCATCACCTCCGACTCCATCGAATCCGAAAGTGAAACCCTGACGGTCGCCCCGATGCCGTCCTTCAGAAGAGGAACGAGGGCCGCGGTATTCCTGGCTACTCCGCTTATGAGGGGGCCGGCCTCGGTCACGCCCAGGTGGAGGGGATGGTCGAACCTGGCCGCGAAGATCCTGTTGGCCCTTTCCACATCGGCAGGATCATTGAGCTTCATCGAAACGACGACATCAGGAAAATTCAGGTCCTCGAAAGCCCCGATTTCCCTCTCGGCGGCGGCGACGCATGCTTCGGCGCCGTCCTCCATATCGCGAAGATCGGGTGGCAGCGACCCGGCATTGATGCCTATCCTCAGAGCCAGACCCTTGTCCCTGGCCTTGGCCACCACTTCGGCCGTCTTCCATCTGGCGCCTATGTTGCCCGGATTTATCCTTATCTTGGCAACCGGGTAATCCATGCAGCGCAGGGCCAGGCGCCAGTCGAAGTGTATGTCGGCGACGACGGGGATGGGACTCGCCGAGGCTATGGCGCCCAGGGAATCGGCCGAAGCCTCGTCGGGCACCGCGAACCGGATCAGATCGCAGCCGATTCCCTCGAGCCTGGAAATTTCTTCCAGAATGGCCTTCAGCCCGGGATCGCCCTCCCCCGAGAAGGAAGGCAGGGGTCGCTTCCACATCGTCTGGATGGACACGGGCCAACCGGCTCCCATCATGAGGGAGCCGACTTTCACGACCCTGGCTGCGCGGCTCATTACCGAGGTTCCCGGCTATCCGTCAGATGGCCCCGAACATGAACGCGAGCACGAAGAGGGCTATGGTCTCGCAGAGGCCGACGACTATCAGGTAATTGGAGAATCCCTTGCCGGTCTCGCTGAAGGCGTCGCATCCGGCGGCGGCCGCCTTGCCCTGGGCCACGGCCGACATGCCGATCGCGAGACCTCCCGCGATGCCCGCGGCGAGGACAAAGATCGGATCCACCGTGGAGGCGATCATGCGGCTCATGAGGATGAAGCCGTAGATCGTCTGGGTGAGGGGCGCTCCCGCGAAGGCGACAAGGAGGAAGGAAGCGGGCTTGTTGGTCATGTACGAATGCTTCCAGGAACCGATGGCGGCCTGGCCGGCGATTCCCGCCCCGATTGCCGATCCTGTGGCCGAAAAGCCCAGGGCGCAGGCGGCGCCGATCATAGCGATGTTCATAGTGTCACTCCTGTTTTTCATTATCCTCGGCTCTTTCGACGAGCGGCTCGTATGCGTAGCCCGTCCATTCCATGCCGAGGTGACTGGAAAATTCAAGCATATTGAGTCATATGCCGTGCACGACAACCGAAAGCACCGTCATGAGGAAATTGAGGGCGTGTCCGGCGAGCAGCAGCCCGAAGGCAGCGACGAGCCCCACGAGGAAAGCCACGATCCTGCCCGCCGAGTTGCCGACCATTTTTCCGACCATGCCGTTTATGGTCTGGGATATGGCCAGTCCGGCGAGGGATACGGCCCATAGCCTGATATAGGACACTATGTCGGCGAAGACGCTCACCGTGCTCAGGAAGGTCGGGATGATGCCCTTCAGCCCCTCGACGAGGCTCTTCAGGAAATTCCCGTTCCAGTTCCCGAAGCAGAGGACGAGGAAGAACCCTATGCCTATGAGGGCGAGGGCCGGCGTGGTCAGGGGGAAACGCGTGGCGTCGACCACGAGGTTGAGGACGGCGTTGAACATGCCGACGACGAGGGCGAGCGAACCCACCTGGGCGAGGAACTTCAGGTTCGGGAAATCGCGTCTGATATTCTTGAGATGCGCGATGCTCAGCTGAATCGCCCCTATGATGAAGCAGAAAATCTTTATGTTCGTGCCCGATTCGGGATTGTCCACCGCGAAGGCTGGTATCGTCGCCGCCCGCAGGAAGCCGGGGAGGGATTCGAAGGAGAGGGCGAACCAGCTCCCCGTGAGGAGCCCCCAGAGTATCGTCGCCGAGGACAGGACATAGATGAGCTTCAGGAATTCGGGCAGGGATTTCCCTTGCCTGAGGGTTTTCACGGTGGCCAGAATCGCGCAGGCCAGCATGATGAGGCCGTAGCCGCCGTCTCCGAAGATCATCGCGAAGTAGAGTGAAAAGAAGATGATGAACCAGGAGGAAATGTCGTATTCGCGGTAGCCGGGGACCGTGCCCAGGAAGTCGAATACAGGCTGGATTATCCTTACGGCGGGATGGTTTTCCACCTTGGTCGGAGGCATATCCCCTTCGGAGGGGTCGTCGATGACCAGCCCCCAGCCCCGTGATGCCGCTTCTTTCTTCAAGGCTTCCACTTCCCTGGCGGGTACATAGCCTGTGCAATAGCGCATCGAGTCCTGCTGGGGCATTCCCGCCCTGAGCCTCTCGATTATGAGGGAGGATTCGATTGTCGCGATCTCCCTGTCCAGCAAGGACGCGTCCAGCGCGAGCCGCGACAGTTCCTTCCTTTTCCCGTCCACGGCCTTATCGAAGTCGAGGATTTCGCTCTCCAGGATCGAAAGCCCCTTGACCGGCAGCTTGAATTCCTCGAATCCGTCCGGAATCCGGGGGGTTCCCATGAGGGCTATCCTCGCCTTCCCCTTCGGCGCGGGCAGCCGCAGGAACTCCATCGTCTCGTCCAGCCCAGTCATGTTCCGGGGCTGGCCTTCGAGCAGGGTCAGGCGCAGTCCAGCTTGCCCGACAGCCTCGAAAAGCTCGGGGGAGAAATCCCCCCAGTCGCGTATCCTGTCCGTCTCCCTGCGCAGTTCCGAGATCCTTTCCTGCAGGGAGTTTATTTCCGATTGGGTGGCCAAAGTGGAGGCGATGAGCTTCGGGGCATCCGCGTTTCCCTCGCGCTTTTTCCCCTTCTTCCCGTTCGCGTTGGACGAGAGGATGGACTTGGCGTTGAGGGCATTCTTCAGGCCTTCCTCGAGGCTGGCGCAGGTTCCTCCCGAACTGGCGAATTTCTCGAGATGGGCGATCCCGAGCCTGCGCAGGTGGAGAGGAGCCTTATGCACATCCTTGTCCATGAGGACAAGGAAGAATTTCTTCATGGCTGCGATCATTCTTCCAGTTCCTCTACTTTCCTCTTGGAGATTTTCCCCCGCACCACCTGGGCTGTCTGCTGGTCGCCCAGATATATCCCTATCCGCTTGATATCGTTCTGCGTCTCGGGAATCTTCACCTTCTCGAAAAGGTTGACTCTCTGCGTCGTGACGCGCAGTTCGGCCGATAAAAGGCTCTTTTGCCTTTCGACCACCTGGAATTCCGCGTCGGCGATCAGCATCTGCTTCATGAGTTCGAGCGCCCTGTCCACCCAGAGGGGCGCCGTGAAATAATCATAGGACGCAGTTTCGAACTCGGCCCCATCGAATACTGGTATGACGACACCCGCGATATTGCCCACCGATGTCCTGATCGAGGTAATGGAGAGGAGGGGCAAGCCCGAGGAGTCCCTGGCCGCATCCTCTTCCGAGAACACGGCGACCCAGGCGGAGAATTTCTCCCCGAGGGATGCCTTGGCCGCGGCGATCTGGGCGAGGCGCGCTTCCACGCCCCTTATCTCCATCTGAAGCTGCTGCTTCTTGAGCTGGAGGGTGGGAAGATACCGCTTATACATTTTTAGGGCATCTTTCTTCTTCTTCAGCTCGTTCTTGGTCAGTTTTATCTTGGCCATCGCTCCTGTCTCCGTATCCCCTAGGCTTTAATGGACGAGATTTCCGCCGCGGCGGAGCGTGACGCCGGCCAGAATTTCTGGATGAGATCAGATCTCAATCCCGTCTCGCGAGGCTCAAAACAGGAGGACAGGATTTCCCAGCCTTCGTCGAGAGCCTTCTCGAGGGGAATGTTGACGGAAAGATCCATCATGCGCCTCTCAAAGAGCTCTCCGTACTTGAGGAGCTTCCTGTCCCAGGCAGTCATCTGGAATCCCATGGACTTCTTTTCGAGGGTATCGCGGTATGCGGCAAAGAGCTTGACCATGCCGTCCATGATGGCGCGATGATCTTCCCGCGTCTTGCCGTTCACCATCTGCTTGAGGCGGGACAGGGAACCGAAGGGGTCGATTCTCCCGCCGTGGGGGTAGAACTGGCCTTCGGGGATATAGCCCGTATTGTCCGGGATCGGATGAGTGACATCGTCGCCGGGCATGGTCGTGACCGCGAGAGTCGTGATGGAGCCCGCCCCGGCGAAATCGACCGCCTTCTCGTAGCGCGAGGCCAGCTGCGAGTAGAGGTCGCCGGGATAGCCGCGGTTCGAGGGAACCTGCTCCTGGGTGATGGCTATCTCCTTGAGCGCGTCGGCGAAATTCGTCATGTCGGTGAGAAGCACGAGGACATTCTTGCCCTTGAGGGCGAATTTTTCGGCGACGGCCAGGGCTATGTCGGGCACCATGAGGCATTCGACGATGGGATCCGCTGCCGTGTGCACGAACATTATGGTCTTGGCGAGGGAGCCTCCCTCCTCGAGGGTATCCTTGAAAAAGAGGTAGTCGTCGAACTTGAGACCCATGCCGCCCAATACTATGAGATCGACCTCGGCCTGCATGGCGATGCGCGCCAGGAGCTGGTTGTAGGGCTCGCCCGACACGGAGAAGATCGGGAGCTTCTGGCTTTTCACGAGGGTGTTGAAGAGATCTATCATCGGTATGCCGGTGCGGATCATCTCCCTGGGGATGATGCGCTTGAAAGGATTGACCGAGGGACCGCCTATGGTGATGAGGTTGTCTGAAAGGACCGGACCGCCGTCGCGAGGAACCCCGGCTCCGTCGAAGATGCGCCCCATCAGGTTGTCGGAGAAACTCACC
>CAZRYP010000140.1:0-6511 GCA_964604295.1 uncultured Treponemataceae bacterium | reverse complement strand
AGGTCTCCAAGCCCTGGTCCACGGCCGGACTCGTGGGCGTGAGCCGCTTCCTCGAGCGCGCGTGGGCGACATCCGAGAGGACATTCACCGAGCAGAGCCCTTCGGCCGAGCTCATGAAGCTCCTCCACAAGACCATCAAGAAGGTCACCTTCGACACCGACAGCCTCAACTTCAACACCGCCATCTCCCAGATGATGATTTTCCTCAACGAGGTCTCCAAGCTCGATCCACTGCCGCGGAGCCTCTGGGAGCCCTTCGTCCTATTGCTCGCGCCCTATGCGCCCCATCTCGGGGAGGAGCTCTGGGCCCGGCTCGGCAAGGCGGAGAGCCTTGCCCGGGCGACCTGGCCTCTCTATGATGAAGCCCTCACCCTCGACGAGGAGAAGGAAGTCGTGGTCCAGGTGAACGGGAAGATCCGCGAGAGGTTCACCGCCCCCTCGGGAAGCGAGGAAGCCATCCTGAGGGAAAGGGCCCTCGCCCTGCCCAAGATAAGGGAATGGCTCGCGGGCAAGGAAGTCGCCAAGGTGATCGTCGTGAAGGACAAGCTCGTCAACATCGTCGCCAGATAATCCCAAGGAGGTCACACATGGCCCATTCCAGACGCGCGGCAGTATTGCCGGCCATCATTTCCCTTTTCATCCTCTTCCTGGCTGCCTCCTGCGACCTCCTCCTGGGGATCAACAGTTTCACGGTCAAGATCGACAATCATTCGACCAATGACGTGAAAATCTGGTGGTCGGGGATGGAGGAGTCCGAGGCCAAGCTCGTTCCCGCCAATACGGTCAGCGAGGTATTCGAAGTCAGGACTGAGGTTTGGCCGGTCGATTTCGTCTTCTATTCCAAGGTTGGGTCCAGTCCCCACCACGACCTGCAGTTTTCCATAGGGGATGGCTGGAATTATACCTTGGGATTCTACAATGTCGGATCTTCGTGGGATCTCGTCATGGATGACGAAGTCAGGTAAGGACCCTCAGAACAGCAGCGAGGCTCCGGCGATCGCGAGCACCACGGCGATGAGAATGGCGTTTCCCTTCCCGCCCGACGCGGCCTGATGGGGAGCCGAAGCCCTGGCTTCGCCAGCTTCTCCCTTTTCGCCCAGATTCTCCTTCTCCCACACCGCGCTCATCATCGCGTCCGCGTCCGCGCTCAGGGTCGAGGCGCGGATCCTCCCCCTGTACTCGATGATGCGGTCGTAGTAGAGGAAGGAATCGCCGACGATGCCTCCCAGCCTTCCCGGAATCTTCAGCCCCTGCATGATGGACGCCTTGGAGAGGAGCATCAGGCCTTCGAAGGTGAGGGCTTTCATGATGCCTTCCGTGAGGGCGAAGCGCGTGATGGCGAAGGGTCCTATGCGGGCGAGGACGAGTCCCGAGGGCACGAGGAGATTGGTGAGAATAATGCCCGCCGACACGACTATCGTCGTGACGACCGAGAGGCGCTTTCCCGAAAAATGGGCCGCGGCGGCGAAGGCCAGGAACATTCCCGCTTTAAGGGGGAGGCTGTTCTCGAAGAGGAAGGCTAAGGCGACGGCGGCTCCCGCGAGGGCCGCGGCCCAGGGGCTGAACAAGGCCTCGAAGCGCTTCTTCCGCAGCAGCCGGGCCGAAGCGGCCTTCTCGGCGCGCGCGGCCGCCCCGGGACTTTTCTTCCGCCCTTTCCCGCCCACGGCCGCGCGCGCCGCGGCGCCTTCCCGCCCCTTGTCCGATGAAGACATCGCCTCAGGCTCCGTCCAATCCCCGAAAGCGGGCGCCGGACGGCCCGCCGCGAAGGCGTACCACCTCGAGCGCCCGGCGAAATGCTCGGCGAAAATTCCGAGGGCCGTGCCCGTGGCGAGGCCCATGGCGAGGAAGAGGGGGGCGATGAGCCAAGCGGCCTGCCCGAAGACTATGTAGCGCGCGAGGATCACCTGTACCGCGTTGGAGGCCAGGGCGCCCAGTATGGAAACGCCGATCTGGGAGATCAGCCCGCCCCCGAGCCTTCTCGATGCCCACATGACCAGGGCCGCCGTCAGGGTTCCCATCAGCGAAAAGACGGCGATGAAGGAGAAGAGGGAGCCCGAGATGAGGCTCATGCCTATGACCTTGACGATGGCGAGCGTGATGAACCAAGGGAAGGGGAGGAGGTCCACGGCAAGGAGTATCGGTAGATTGGCTATTCCCAGCCTCATGAAGGGCATGGGTTTCGGAAGCATGTACTCTATGGCCGACAGGAAGAAGCAGAAGGCGCCCAGGAGGGCCGTCACGTCGGCCTTGTCGGAAAACCGCGAAGCGGCCTGACCGAAGGAAGTTCCCCCTGTTCCGGCCACCGCCGGGCTATCAGTACGCTGTCGCATCGAGGGCGCTTCCTTCGCCGGTCCGGCTGCCTATTCTCACGAAGACTTCGTTGGGCAGGCAGGCCACCCACTGGTTGGCCTCCGAGATGGCGCCCATCCCGACACAGAGCTTGTTTTCGCAGGGCGAGTCGGCGATCGCCACCCTGCCGTTTTCTATATGGACGAAGGTGCTGCCTATAGGCCCCGGCACCTCGATCACCCTGTCCGCGTCCAGCGCCTCGATCCATTCCCCTGATTCTCCGGTGATCTCCACATAGAGGATGTCGCCGGAGGCGGAATAGACGCCGAGGGACACGAATATCACCGCCGCCAGCCCCGCGATGAAGACGGCGATATCGAGAATCCTGGGGCGGAATGAGAATTTCATGGCAAGAGAGGGTTCATGGCGCGGGATGTCGCAGCCTCAGCTGCAGCAGCCTTCTTCGCACCCTTCGCCGCATTCGTCGCCGCAGCCTTCCTCGCAGTCGCAGCCGTCTCCGCAGCCGCCTTCGCCGCAGCCGCATCCGCCGCCGCCGTGCACATGGCCGTGGTGGAGTTCTTCCTCCGTCGCTTCGCGCACATTGAGGACCTTCACGTCGAAATGGAGGACTTCACCCGCGAGAGGGTGGTTGGCATCGATGGTGACCTGATCGCCGGCGACATCGACCACCGTGACGATCTGGGCGCCTTCCTCGCCGTGGGCTTCGAACTGCATGCCGGGCGTCACTTCGACATTGTCGCCGAAATCCTTCTTGGCAACCTTGAACACTAGATTTTCGTCGCGTTCCCCGTATGCGTCGACGGCCGGAACCACGCAGGAGACAGCATCGCCGGACTGCTTGCCTTCCAGGTGCTTTTCCAGACCCGGTATGATATTGTCATTGCCATGGAGGTAGATGAGAGGTTCGCTTCCGTCGGACGAATCCAGGAGCTTTCCCGCGGCGTCACGGAGACTATAGTCAATAGTGACGACCTTGTCTTTCTTGATATCCATTTCCTGTCCTTCCGGGCTGTAATTCCCGCGCGTGCCGCGATCAGGATGCTCTGGCAGCCTGCCTGGCCGATAATTTTTATACTATAATCAAATAGTGCCGGCATAGGCAATCTCCCGGCGGAAAGGATTGCGTCCTATTTTCCAGGATTTCCTCATCAGGAGGCTCTTATCCATGAAGCGTCCGCACAGGAACGATGCCGCCAGCCCTGAAAGGTTCCGAAAGACATTGCCGATCTGGCTCTCCATCGTCCTACTCTCCACGGTGCTCGCGACCCTGGTCCTCGGAGGCGCGATCTTCTACTCGCGCGAATCGGCGGTGATACGCGGTCGCAAGAACAACGAACTCCTGACCATCGCGAAGCTCAAGATAGACCAGATTTCCCAATGGCGCGAAGAAATCCTCCTCATGACAAAGATGATCTCGATGAGCGCGGGCCCGGCCAGGGCCGCCGACACCATCAGGGTCCGGCCTCGCGACGCGGAGGCAAGGAGGGAAATGGCCTTCCATCTCGAGAGGATTTCCCTCATAAAAGGATACAATGGAGCCGCCATCCTCGATGAAAGCCTCAAGCCCTTCTACCTCCAGGAGGAGAGGCCGGTGGATATCGGGGAGAAGTGCGGACAGCTGGTCCTGGAGGCCTTGGGGCGCAATGAGATCATATTCGGAGACCTCTACAGGGAAGCGCCCGATCATCCCGTCCACATCGATGTGGTAGCCCCCCTGATGAAAGGGGGTCCGACGGCGATGGTCCTCCTCATCAGGATAGATCCGGAAGACTTTCTCTACCCCCTCCTGGGTTCCTGGCCCATACCGGCCGAGAGCGCCGAGACCCTCATCGTGCGGAAGGAAGGGGAGGCGGCCCTCTTCCTGAACCCCACGCGCTTCAGCGACGCGCCCCCTCTCACCCTGACCATCCCCCTGGACAGGAGCGATGTGCCTGCAGTCCGGGGCGTACTCGGACATACGGGATACTTCAACGGCGTGGACTATCTCGGAGAAAAAGTGATAGCCCAGTTGCTCAAGGTCCCATCGACGAATTGGGTGATGATCGCGAAGATGAAGGAGGACGAGATCTTCGCGGAGGTCAAGACCCTCGGCATCTCCATCATTGTCGTGACGGTCATCTCCATGTTCCTGGCCGTTTCCCTGGCCGCCTTCATGTTTTCCCATCGCCGGCGCCTTCTCTATCAGTCGCTCTACGCGATGGAGAAGGAAAAGCTCGAAGTCCAGGAGGAAATCAGGAAGCTCAACCAGGAACTGGAAGCCCGGGTCAAGGACAGGACTGCCCAGCTGGAAGCGGCCAACCAGGAACTGGAGGCCTTTTCCTATTCGATATCCCATGATCTCCGTGCCCCCTTGCGCGCCCTGTATGGCTTCAGCGAACTCCTCGCCTCGGAGTACGGCAGAGCCCTGGAGGGGAACGGTGTCCATTATCTTGAGAGGATCAGGGCAGCCTCCCTGCATATGGGCGAACTCATCGAGGACCTCCTCAAGCTCTCGCGGATCACGAGGCAGGAGATGAACCGGATGCCCGTGGACCTCGCCATCCTTGCCCGCGAAGCCGTCGCGGAAATCCTGGCCCAGGAACCCGGATATGAGGCCGAGGCGGATATCGCGGCCAGCCTCCCGGCCTTCGCCGATCCTCGGCTCATGAGGATAGCTCTCCACAATCTCCTCAGCAACGCCTTCAAGTTTTCCGGGAAGAAGAGCCTTGCCCTGGTCGAATTCGGCGCCGAAGAGACCGACGGCAGGAAGGTCTATTTCGTGCGCGACAACGGGGTGGGTTTCGACATGGCCTACGCCGAAAAACTTTTCGCCCCCTTCCAGCGCCTCCACGACGCGATCGACTACCCGGGCACCGGCGTCGGGCTCGTCATCGTGCAGCGGATAATCTCGAAGCACGGCGGCCGGCTCTGGGCCGAATCGGAACCCGACAAGGGCGCGATTTTCCGCTTTACGCTTGGTTGAATCGCGTCAGCTTCTCCTGTATCATTGGAGGCTCGGAGGAATCATGACAGCTGCCAAGGCTCTGCTTCTCGGACTCATTCAGGGGATCGCCGAATTCCTGCCGATCTCCTCGAGCGGCCATCTGGAATTGTCCAAAAACTTCCTCGGCTTGAACGAGGTTCCCCTCCTTTTCGATGTGATCCTCCACATAGCCACCCTCTTCGCCGTCGTCGTGGTGTTGAGGAAGCGCATCCTGGCCATTCTGGCGGCCCTGTGGCACTTTCTCTTCGTTAGGAAGGCCGTAGCGTCGAAAGGTCTCACGAAAACGCAGAAGCACAAGGACGAAGAGAGGCGCGAAAACCTGGCCTTCGTCGTTCCGATACTCATCGCCACCGTCGTTACCGGGGTCATCGGCCTCCTCATAGAAAAGGTCATCCTGGAAAAATTCCTCTGGCTGAACGGGCCGAAGGCCGTCGCAGTCAGGATGCTCATCACCGCCCTCATCCTCGGCCTGACGGTTCTGGCCAAGCCCGGAAGCCGGGGTCCGGAGGCGATAGGGAAGGGGAGGGCCGCCCTCATCGGCCTGGCCCAGGGCATCGGCGTCTTTTCCGGAATAAGCCGTTCCGGGATAACGATTTCCGCAGGTCTCTTCGCCGGTCTCGGAAGGGAGACGGCGGGCGAGCTTTCCTTCCTTCTCTCGATTCCCGCGATCCTGGGGGCCTTTGTCCTCACGATCGGAGACGCGGGGACCATGCTGGCGTCGGTGTCCTGGGCTCAGCTGGCCCTGGCCTTCTTCGCCGCGTTTTTCTCCGGCATGGCCGCGCTGAAGATCCTCATGAGGATCATCAAGGGCGGGAAAATATACTGGTTCGCGCCCTATCTCGTCGTCGTCGGTATTCTGGGTCTCCTTCTGGGCTGAACTGGATTTTCCTGCATCAGCGCCTCGGAACTGCCGATAATGGAAAATGGCCTCAGCGAGGGATGGAGAGTTCATGGCACAATCTCAGGACACGGCGCGCGCCGATAAAGATATCAGGAACGAGGGGCGAAACCCCAAGGCGGCCGTCGTGGTCGCTTCCAGACCCGCCGGCACAGTCCCGAAAAGGGAGTCCGGCGCTAGGGGCGCCGGGCGCAAGGGTACAGGGGGCGCGGGGGACAAGGGCAATCCTTCCATCCTGGGAACGATACAGGGCAAGATCAGCCTTGCCTTCTTCATCCTCGCCTTCTACCTCTTTCTCACCATAACCCTTTCCCTCTACTG
>CAZRYP010000139.1:0-6521 GCA_964604295.1 uncultured Treponemataceae bacterium | reverse complement strand
CCGACGCTGGTCGAGGCCATGACGCCGCCCTTCTTCACCATGTCGGTGAGGAGGGCGAGGGCTGCCGTCGAGCCATGGGTTCCCGTGGATTCGAGACCCATCTCCTCGAGGATGCGCGCCACCGAGTCGCCCACTTCGGGCGTGGGCGCCAGCGAAAGATCGAGGATGCCGAAGGGCACGCCGAGCCTGGCCGCGGCTTCCTCGCCGACGAGTCGGCCCATCCTCGTGATCTTGAAGGCCGTCTTCTTGATGGCTTCCGCGAGCTCGTCGAAGCTGGCTCCCCTGCAGGATTCGATGGCGGCCTTTATGACGCCAGGCCCCGAAACGCCGACATTGAGGCAGCTGTCGCCCTCCCCGGGACCATTGAAGGCTCCGGCCATGAAGGGATTATCCTCGGGGGCGTTGCAGAACACCACCAGCTTGGCGCAGGCGATCCCGTCCCGATCGCTCGTGAGGGCGGCCGCCTCCCTGATTATCCTGCCCATCTCCCTGACCGCGTCCATATTGATGCCGCTCTTCGAGCTCGCGACGTTCACCGAGGCGCATACCCTGCCGGTTTCCGCGAGGGATCTCGGGATCGAGGCGATGAGCCTGCGGTCGCCCGACGCCATGCCTTTCTGGACGAGCGCGGTGAAGCCGCCCACGAAATCGATGCCCAGCTCCACCGCCACTTCGTCGAGGGTGTGCGCCCAGGGAGCGTAGTCCTCCTCGTCGGAGGCGGCGGCGACGAGGGCGATGGGGGTGACGGAGACTCGCTTGTTGATGATGGGGACGCCGAACTCCGTCTCGATGTCCCGGCCGATCCTGACGAGGGGGCCGGCTATGCGGAGCAGCTTGTCGCGGATGCGCTTCCTCGACTCCTTTCCCGAGGAGGAGGCGCAGTCGAGAAGGGATATCCCGAGAGTGATGGCCCTGATGTCGAGCTTCTGGTGGAGAAACATGTCTACAGTCTCTTTAATCTCGAAGGGGGAATAGAGCATGGCGGGCCTCAGATGCGGTGCATTGCGCCGAATACGCGCTCGTGCATCATCGCGATCGATACGCCCAGCTGATCCCCGAGGGTCTCGAGCTCGGCCTTGAGCGGACCGATCTTCTCCGGGCTTTTCGAGAGGTCCACCAGCATCATCATGACGAAGTTGCCCTCAAGGACGGTCTGGCTTATGTCGTCTATGTTGATTCCTCGATCAGCCAGGAAATTGCTCACCCTGGCTATGATACCTACCTTGTCGCTGCCCACGACACTGACGATGGCTTTCAAGGGTTCCTCCTGGATTGAAGGGGATTGTACAGGCTGGGCCGATTCGTGTCACGGGGAGAGGCAATGGCCTCCACGTTCTACCATTCCCAACATTCCACAGAGAAACGGCTATTTTTTTCGGTTTGGCATAAAAAAAGTTGACAATCCCACTACGGCGGACGACACTTTCCCTATGACAAAATATACATGGCAACCATGTATTTCTCCGACAGGTATTAATTTTGAACACTGATATTTACGCAACGTCGAAAAAGACATTTTCTGCAGGTATTCCTCGATCAGGGAGGGCAAGTATGTCCGGATATTCAAAAACACAAAGATTCGGGATCTTCGGGAAATTCGCCATGGCTTTGATTCTTCTTGTCCTCATCGCGGGGCCGGCCTTCGGCCAGGTGAAGAGCGCGCGGGCCAAGGTGCTGAACACAGTGGACGATATCATCACCACACGCAAGGCCAATTTCCAGCCGGGCGACATACTCGGCACTCCCCTGATTTCGGTCACCGTGAACAACGGGGCAGAGGCAGCCCACCTCCTGCTCACGCTCAGGATCGAGTTCGGCGGAACCTGGGACGAGGACTATGTCCAGGTGAGCCTCGTCAAGAAGATCGAGGCCAACGCGTCATTCACGTTCACCAATACGGACATGCTCAGCTACATCGGCAATATCAGGACCAACGACTTCAGCATGAGCGATACCCTTCTCGAGCATACAGGGGTCACGGGCGTCAGCGATATCGCGAACCTGAGGAACATGCCGGAAGGCACCTATAAAATAGTGTTGACGGCCGATGAGATCACTCTCTCCGATCCTGACGACATCAATTCCAGCTATACGGTCGATAAAGAATGGGTGAAGGAGACGACGGCAGGCGCGACTGTCGAATTCAAGGTGGTAACGATCGGCAGCATCGGCGGCATCACCCTCCCCACATTCGACAACCTGAGCCTGAGATTCCAGGTACCCGAAATCCCCGTCTATTCGGACAGCACCTCCAGGACGAAGGTCGTGATCAACGGTCCCGGAGTCGCCAATTACACCGCCACGAAAAACCACCTGAAATCGGCCAGTTCCTCGGGCTTCAAGGGCTATCCTTCCGATACCGACGACGGCTTCGTGACCTATGATCTCTCCGCCATGCCCTTCCGCGCGGGGGAAAGCTATTCTGTCGTCATCACCTTCATAGACTGGAACGGCGCCGACATCACCTCCAAAACGAGCTCCATCAGCTTCCCCACGCCGAATCTCAACGAACCGGTGCCCAATGTGACCGATCCCTATCTCCCGATCTTGTCGTGGAACTTCAGCGGAGCCGATTATTCCGATTGGGTGAAGGAGTACCGCGTCTACCTGAATGGCAGATATGTGGGAAAGACTTCGGAACAGGAATATCAGCTCTCCGACCCGCTGCTCCCGAATACCGCCTATACCTGGTACGTCATGCCCCACAACAAGGATGACAGTCCCTTCTTCTCATCCAGCGCCGGGCTCGTGAAGAGCTTCACCACCAAGGCCCACACCGATCTGGCCGTCCAGATCGATGAGCCGAGAAACAATTCCATCCTCATCAAGGACGAAAGCTACGCCTTCGGCGGAACCGCCACCTTCTCCGACGGGGCTTCGGAAAGCGCCGCGACTTGGCAGATCGGCACCGAAAGCAAAAGCGGGATGGATATCTCCTACATTCCCTCGAGGCGATACGCGGCCAATTCCCTTTCGGCCTGGCTGAAAGTGACCGACTCCCTCGGATTGAGCAGGAACTCCTCAACCATCTACCTCACGGTCCTCGAGCCGGCCATCGCCGTCCAGGGTAACGTTGCCCGGAGCGTGGACAAGGGCGTGCCCGTCGTCTTCGCGCTGGACAGCCAGAATACCCGCGACCTCGCGTCCTACGAATGGTTCCTGGACGGCGGCAGCATCGGCGCCGGAAGCCAGAAGACCTACACCTTCGCCGAGAGCGGAACCCATGAAGTATATGTCGCGGGCACGACGGTGGCCGATATCAACGGCACGACCAAAACCGTCCAGTCGGCGAAGGTTTCCGTGACGGTGGCCGGCGCGGCTCCCGTCGTCTCGATCACTCAGCCCGCTTCGGGAGGGGAGCTGGTTCTCGGAACCTCTGTCAGGATCGTCGCGGGCATCGTGAACGAGAATCGCCTCAGCAGCACGGTATGGAGCGTCGTCGGCCCCGACACCTCGCAGAACGGCGCGACGAGCGGCGAGCTCCTCTTCAAGCCCGCCTCGGCCGGACTGTATACGGCCACCGTCACCGTGACCGACATTTACCAGAAAACCGCGAAGGCGGAGGTCAGGATTCTCGTGATAGACCCCGCCATCGCGATCACCAGCCCGGCGCAGAACGCGGTGTTCTCCCTCACATCCACCCTTACGCCGGCTATCAGCGCGCCCAACGCCGACCGGATAGTCTGGTACATCGGCTCCAACGAGATAAGCGGTTCCTCCTATGCCCTCTCTCAGCTGGGAGTGGGAAGCTTCGAACTGTACGCCACGGCATTCTGGAACTCGATCGACCTGAACGGGAATCCCGCCGAATACAGCGAGAGCTCCCCGAGAGTCGCGTTCAGCGTGCGGGATCTCAATCCTCCGCAGATTTCTATCGGTTTCCCGCAGAATGCCATGGTCCTCAAGACGGGAGAAACCTATCGCTTCAACGCCACGGTCAGTTCCTCGTCGGCCATCAGCGAGAGCTGGTGGCTTGTCGACGGGACGAGGCTTTCATCCAATACCTATTCTCCTCCTGTCGGCACGGCCAGGAAGCTGCTGAGCATTTCGCACAAGGCCAGGAATGCGGACGGAATCGAAGGAACGGCGACCGTTTCGGTCAGGCTGATAAATCCTTCCGTCTTCCTGTCGCCTCCGCCCGCCAATGAATATCCCGTGGGGACCGTGATCCCCGTCAACGGTTCGGCCGTCGACGCAGGGTTCGCCTGGGTCGTGGACGGCGAGGTGATCGAAAACTGGAACAAGATATTCGCGCAAGCCGGCACCCACAGCATACAGGGCCGATGGAGCGCGGAGGCTGTCGATGGCGGCGGAAGCAACCGGGAATTCAGCGGACTGTCCAATGCCGTCGCCCTCACGATCTACAGCAATCAGGCTCCGGCGGTGACGAGCTACGCTCCGGCCAACTCCCTCATCCGCGAGGCCGTGGGCAGGAGTATCGATTTCAGCATGGCCGCGTCCGGGGAGAATGCGATCCAGGCAGTGACATGGCGGGTCCTGAACAACGGCAGCCTTGTCAGGGAGGCCTCGGGGAATACCCTTTCGCAGGCTTTCGCCGCGGCCGGCCAGTATACCGTCCGCGCGCTCGTGACCGATGTCCGCGGTTTGACCGCTTCCAGGGAATGGACGGTCAAGATCATTTCCCCGAGCATAGGGATAACCTATCCGACAAGCGGCATGGCCTTCGGCATAGGAGCCGTCCCGACCCCCGTCGTGGCCACCCAGGACCTGAATTCCTATACTCTCGCCCTGGACGGCCTTGCCGTGGGCATCAACTACAACTGGAGCGGCACGGCCCAGGGGACCCATACCCTGACGGCCGAGGGTTTCTATGAGGTATCGAGCCAGCCGACGCCGCAGAGGATCGTCAGCAGCCCCGTAACCTTCAGCGTCGAGAACAGGACTCCCCCAAGCTTCACGATCGAGGGAATAAAGGACGGCGACCGCATCATCGCGGGGCAGCCCTACACTTTCACGGTCCGGAGAAACGGCAGCGAGACGATACAGTGGTTCAGGAACGGCGCCCTCGTACCCGGCGCGAGCCTGCAGTATCCCTACGTGCCGGTGGCAGGCGAGGGCGAGACAAGCTTCGCCGTCCGCGGCACGCTGAACAACATCACCGCCGAAAAGACCTTCAAGGTCAAGGTGATAGACCCCTACGTCAGCATGGTCCTTCCGGAAGCCATGGCTTACAATGGTCTCTTCCCTTCCCAGACGCCGATCCCCCTCCAGTCCGAGAGAAGGGACCTGGACAGAATAGAGTGGAGAGTGGACTCCCAGCCATATGCGGGTCAGACCGTCAGCCTCGAGCCGGGTGACCACACCATCTCGGTGAGAGGCTTCGCCACGGGCGTAAGGCTGCCGAACGCCAGCTACGGGGAATTCGAGCCCGTCGGCCGGGGCGTCGCCAGCAGGGACATCGTCGTATCCGGACGCCTCGCGATCTCCGGACTGACCGTATCGCCCTTCTCGCCCTACACCACGGACAGGGTTACGATCTCGGTCGCCACCGAGGGCAACGCGAACATTCTGTCTTCTTTCATCTATCGCATGGACGGACTGGTCCTGGGCCAGGGACGGACTCCGAGCATGGTCGTCCCGAACTTGGCTTCAGGGCAGCACCTGCTCTCGGTCACTGTCCTCGATGTCTTCGGCAACAGCTCGACCAGGGAGCTTCCCGTCACCGTGCATGTGCCTCTGGCGCTCTCCATAGCCCAGCCGGCCAACGATGCGCGCATATCCCCGGACACGAACATCCTCGCATCCATATCGGTTGGCTCGGGACAGTACTCGAGCATTTCCTGGGCGGTGGACGGCACGACAGTCCCCAACAGCAATTTCGCCACCGGCAGCCTCGGCAGGCTTGCCCCAGGGGCGCATACCATCTCGGTCAACGCTTCGGATCCCCTGGGCAAGGTCGTCTCCGCCTCAGTCAGGTTGGAAGTCCAGAGCGACTTCCAACTTTCGCTCATGGCGCCCGCCGCGGGAACCGAGATCATAGTCGGAACCACGACGACGGCCATGGTGGCATTGGACAGAGTGGCCGGCTCCCAGGTGGACCTGACGGACGCGGCCCAGAACATATCCTGGCTCGTGAACGGCGGCGATACGGGCAGGAAGGGACTCACCTTCCAGTTCACGGGCGCGGCGGCCGGCGAGCAGACGATCCAGGCCAGGTATCAGAAAGGCGACATGGTCAGAACGACCGTCGAGCGGAGGATTTCCGTCCGGGATATCGCGACGCCGACCATCAACAAGCCCTTCAACGGCGAGACCATCACCTACGCGGCGGGCGGAAGCATCGCCCTCTCGGCGACCGGCGAACCAGGAGCGACATTCTCCTGGATAGTGGACGGCCTGGTCGTCGCCATGGGCGGCGAGACGGTCTGGAATCCCAGCGGCCTCGCGGGGCAGAAGCAGCTGAAGCTTCTCACCTCGGTCTACGGCAGGGCCAAGGAAAAGCTGGTGACGGTCAACCTCGTGGTCAATAGTTCCCCCGTTCTCTCGCTTACCGCCCCGAG
>CAZRYP010000138.1:0-6580 GCA_964604295.1 uncultured Treponemataceae bacterium | reverse complement strand
CTATCCAGAAGGCGAGGAGGTTGGCGAAGACGACATTCCCCAGGGCGAAGAAGATAGTGAAGCCGATGACCCCCATGTCGAATTTCCCGGCCTTCCAGTTCGCGGCGAGTAGGCTCTTGAACTTGCCTGTCTCGAAGAGGCTCTCCGCGCTCTTTCTCATGACCACTTCCTCGGCCGGCGACAGGGCGCCCAGTCCGAGGAAGGCGGCCAGGGCGGATTCGAGCTTTTCCCTGTCCTGCGAGAGGCCGGCTTTCCGAGCCGCGGACACGAGCCCGTCCACCGCGGCGGAATCGATGCTCCCCGACTCTACCGGGGGAAGGGTCCACAACCCGTCTTCCGCGAGGAACTCGTCCTTGTCCGGGTTGAGCCTGTATGCCGCGCCCTCCAGACCGTAGAAGCCCGCCGCGAAGGCGGCGTCCCCGGCTTCGAGTCCGGCCAGGAAGTGCTTTTCGTAGTCGGCCGCTTCTATTTCCCTAGGAAGGCCCGAGTTGGGATTGAAATAGCGCTCCTCGTAGAATCGGGGATAGAAGCGCCTGTCCACCTCGCCGCCGAAAATTGATCGGTAGTTCGCGAAGCCCACATCCCTGTACTTTTCGGGGCTGTAGCCCGCGGCGCGCAGGATCCTCTCCAGCCTGTAGCGCGCGAGTCCCGAAATCGAGAGCCTCGCGTAGTGCCCGGCCGCCTCGTCGAGTGCGTAGACGGAAAGGAGGAAGGCTTTGTCCCTCCCCGATATCCTGGCCAGGATGGAGTCTTCGAATTCCTCCTTCTCCATGCTGATGGGCGTCCTGGGGGTCAGCCCGTCCCAGTTGGTGAAGGAAATTCGCAGGCCTTGGCCGAAGGGCAGAAGGAAGAACAGGGCATAGAGGAGAAGGGCCGGTCCCACGAAGAGGGCAAAGCCGGCCCTTCTGGCAAAAGGTTTCTGTACCATCGGAACCGCGCTACTTTTTCCTGTTCGCGGCCCACTGCGTGTCTATGTCGGCTATGACGGCCTCGGCGGTTTTCCTGTTGAACACATACTGCTGGGCGCCGTTCTTGCAGGCATCCTCAAACACCGCGGGGGGATAGGAGGCGAAGGCCCATGGGTATGCGCCGTTCTTTTCGACGCTCGTCATCAGGTCGACGAAGGGGAGGCCGAGCTTGGAGACGTCGGCGCCCTTGAACGACAGCGTGAGCTTGTAGTCCTCCACCCAGATGGCCTGGGCTCGGGGCGTCGCCAGCCACTCGAGGAATTTGAGAGCCGCGGCCTTCTTGTCGGCGGGTGACTGGGCCGAGACGCCGAAGCAGGAATCCACGTCGGCGTAGAACTTGTTCAGCTTCGCGTCGTTGAAGACGGGGAAGGGCACGAAGCCGCAGTTGAGCTTGGGATTCGTCCCGATGGCGGCGCCGTAGGACCAGAGACCCTGGACCATCATCGCGGCCTTGCCTTCGGCGAAGGCGGCCTGCTGCTCGTTCCAGTTCCATTCCTCGGCGTTCCTGTCCATGTTGGAGCGGTAGAAATCGATCACGGAGAAGAGCTTGTCGGTGTCGACCACGCCGTAGCTCGTCTTCCCGGCATTCATGTCCGCCACGAACTTGGAGGGGACGATTTTCTTCTCGGCCAGGAGATTGGTGTGGACGAGGGTGATGAAGTGTCCTATCGACCAGTTTTCCTTCAGCAGGCCTGCGAAGGGCGTCACGCCGTTCGTCCTCAGCGTCCTCGCGATCTTTTCCAGGTCGCGGTAGGTGGCGGGGGGCTGGAGCCCGTACTTGGCAAAAATGTCCTTGTTGTAGATGATCCCTATGCCGGCGAAGTCCATGGGCAGGCCCCAGAGCTTGCCGTTCCAGGTTACCGACGGTTTCGCGCTGTCGACGACCTTTCCGAGGACGGGTTGCTTGCCGAGGTCCACGAGGTAGCCCTTTTCAGCGTACTCACCGACCCGGGAGTAGGACTGCATCTGAAGGATGTCGGGCAGCTTGCCCTGCGCGGCGCGCGCCGACATCGTCGCGTCGGCGTCGTTGGGCACGATGAGCATGTCGATCGTGATCCCCGGGTTTTCCTTCACGAATTGGGCCACAAGCTTCTTGAGCCCGTCCTGGTTTTCCTGTTTGTAGTAGTACAATTCCAGTTTCTGGGCCTGAGCCATTCCGGCCAAGGCGAAAATCGCGAGGAGAAGAAAGAGCGTCCGCTTCATATATTCCTCCATGTAAACCGATTTACTTGAAGTGTAACATAAAGGAATCGCTTGTCAAGTGGCGAAAAATCCGGTGGGGAAACCTGTATGCCGGTCGATCAGGGATAGGAAAGGGTGAAGGTCAGGGTATCGGTATAGGTGCCCGCGTCCAGCCAGGAATCGACCGTTCCGATCTCGACATCCACGTCATAGCTGTCGTAACCGCCGTTGGTCCAGCTCCGTCCCGAAAGCACGGAGGTGGCGACGCCCGCCACCGACACATTGGCCTGCGACCCGTTGAAATTCACTGTGTAGGGGACCTCGTCCGTCGAACCGGCCTGTTTCAGCTTGCCGCCGTTGGCAGATCTGATTGTGAGTCCCCAGGTCGTGTTGCAGGCGACAAGGATCTTGCATCCCTGCGTCGCCCCTGTGATGAAAGTATTTTCGCCAGTGCTTCCGAAATCCAGGGCCTGTGTCGTCGTGGCATAGGGAAATACCACTGACGGTCCGAGCGGATTGGAGTATCGGATGTTGGATCCGGGGGTATAGGTAAAGGAACTCGGCATCACCGATACGGCGCCATAGGAAGGCACTATCAGCGTTATATTGCTATTACTTATGGATGCCGTTTTTGTCGCGCCTCCAGGGCTGGTGGTGAATGCCTTGGCGTAGAAGGCGAAGGCAAGATTGGCCGAGGCCACGTAGGTGGCCGCGGGGACCGTCACCGCTTCGTCCGGTATTATATAGTAGATATGGTTCGCCGAACCGCTGGTTCCCGTAATGGACCCGGTTATCACATTGTCGATCGTCGCGAGGGCGGCCGGCTTCATCTCCACGAGGGGGGGGCTGTTGTTCTTGTACACAGAGTAGGGGATTACATAGGTGTAACCGCCGACCCATTTCTGGAAATAGAGGGAGCTGTCGGCCGTCGTTCTCGTGAAGAAGTAGGGGTGGGCTCCCGAAGTTGCGCCCGATACGCTGACTGTAATGGTATCGCCATTCGTGTAACCGACGCCTTGCCAATAGGGATCAAACGCGGCGGTCCAGCTTGAGTTGAAGCCGGAAAAAGTCCAGCTTATTTTCGCTTCCACGCGCATGGGCGCCATACCCAGGGCTGAAACGAGGAGAATGCCGAAAAGGATTTTTTTCATTGGAAGACCTCCGGACCTGTCCGAGCGGCGAGGGCGTTTCGGGCATACTTTATGATATAAAATCACTATGTTCAATAATATACCTCGGGACTTGGAAGCGTCAAGGTTCGGGATCCGCCGGCATCTCCGGCCCGGGCCGCAGAACAATCGGCCTGCGCGCTTGACAGTCCGCGGTATGTTGCGTATACTCTTCCCATTAATACAGTATGGCCGATGAAAATCTGCCAGGATGGAATGAAAATGAAAAAAGTTGTTTTGCTTTTCGCCTTTCTGATTCTTTTCTCATCCCAGGCATTCGGCCAGCTTATTGGAAGGTCCGTTGGCACCAAGATAACAGCGACAATCGATCAGGTTCTTTCCATAAGCACGAACATGCCCACCATCAGTCCCGTCGATGTCGTCAATTCCAGTTCGGCTTTTCTGGGCGAAGTGACCATAAACTCCAATTATTCGGGAACGTGGTATGTCGTCATTTCCTCGAGAAACAGGGGACAGTTGCGCGGTCAGACTCCCGGCAACTCCGACAATTACCCCTATACCTTCTACTTCGGCGACATGAGGGACATAGATTTGAGCTCGGACGCCGAGCTTGCCATACGAGGGAGATCTCCCAAGACAGGCTTGACCTACCGCATCGGTATCGATTTTACGAGGTATTCCGATTTGACCACACAGGTCATCTCCGACTCCTATTTTGACGAGATCGTGCTGACGGTCATGATTCCCTGAACTTTCTTGAGCTGCGTTAAACATATAGTGCGGGTTTGTTTTTTTGCGTATTGACAAATATCTTTGCGTTAAGTATTGTCGATATAAGTTTTATTTTAAAAGTTGCGGTTTTAGAACCGCACGGAGGACACAATGAAAAAGTTGGTGATTGTTGGACTGCTCGCGGTTGTGACGGTGTTCGGTGCTTTCGCGAATGATTTCGTTAGCCCTGCGGCCGGCGTCGATTTGACTGCCAAGGTAGACAAGTTCCTTGATCTTACCGTGCCTGCCGACTATACCGCTACCGATATCGCGCAGAGTGCTGAGACGGGAGCGACTGCCTATTCGTGGTCGATTGGGAATGTGGTCGTCAAGAGCAACATGAACAATTGGCAAATCAGTTTGAGTTCGGCCAATGACGGCGTTCTGAAAACCACCGTGGATTCTGTGGATTACACGATCGGTTATACGGTAACGCTCGGCACCCTGCTTTCTACTCCGACCTCGCTCGCTACTGATTGGACCAGTGCTGCTCAGAGCAAGACTGCAAAAGGCGGCGTGACCAATGCCTTGGCCGTTGCTTTTACCTCGTCAGCCACCGAATTCTACCAGGCAGGAACCTATTCCGACACCATCACGGTCACCGTGATCGAGCCCTAAGGATTTCACCGGTGTGAAAAAGCAACTCCCTCGGGAGTTGCTTTTTTCTTTCTTCCGCCGGCCGATCCCCTTGGCATGGATTCACGAGGGATACTATTTCAAGCTTGACACCCAATTCGCAAGTCAGTACTATTTGCCTTATAAATGCGTGAAACTGCGACGCTTCGCGCGAATACCAAAAGTGTGCACGCCGGATTTTGTGCGTGCAGGAGATTTTCGAACATGAAGAAAAAGTACCTTACAGCGTTTTTTATTCTCGTGGCGCTTGCCGGCAGCGTTTTCGCGGCCACGACGGGCACGGTCGACCTGACCGGGACAGTGACGCAGGTCCTGAATGTTTCGGTGGCCAACCCGACAGTATCATTTACATTCAATACGGCGGGGGCCTCCGTACCCTTGGGCAACGTGACCTTGAAGAGCAACATGAAGTCTTGGGCCGTGAAGGTATGGTCTACGAATGGAAGCATGCTCAAGAATGCCAATACTCCCACTCCAGACGAGATCGCATATGCCTTTTCCATGGGTTCGCTGTTTTCCGGCATCACCCTTATCGCCGGGAATACCGCCCCTCTCAGCAGCCAGGAAGGGTATTTGAGCATGACGGGCAAGACGGCGGCTTCCGGAAGCGTCCTCGCGATGTCCGTCACCTACGGGGCTGAAGGTAGCGTCCTTTGGACTTCAGACGCAGGGTTTTATACCGATACTATACATATAGAAATCGCAGCGAATTGAAGGAGTCAGCGATGGGTCCACGTATCCGCGCTCTGAAGTCTACGGTTTTTCTGGTTTTCCTGCTCTCGATCTTCATGACCCTGAGCGCGGGAGCCTTCACCCTGACTCCCATGAATGTCTCGATTTCCCTTGCCAACAAGCAGAACCTGATCAATTTCAAGGTTACGAACGACAGTACCGAACAGATCGCCCTTGTCCTCAAGGTGACGACTCGATCCATGGATCTTGACGGCAACGAGATAAACGGATCCGCGGACAAGGATTTCGTCATCTTCCCGGCACGCGTGATACTCAAACCCAACAGCTCCCAGACAATCAAGGCCCAATACAAGGGCGCGACCAATCCCACCAAGGAACTCTCCTTTCGCTTCATCGCCGAGCAGATACCGGTGGATTTTTCCAAGGAACAGGCATCGGGCGTAAAGATAATGTTCAGATATGTCGCCGCCCTCTATGTCGTCCCCAAGGGAGCGGCTCACGCGGTAGCTTTCGGAAGCGCGGTCGGAATACAGAAAGACGGAATACTCGGCATCGACTTGATCATGAAAAATGAAGGGACCATGCACGCCCTTCTCTTCGCCCCCCGCCTGACCTTGAAACGTGCCGGAACTTCGGAACTTACCGCCGAACTGTACGGAGACACGTTGTCCGCCTTGCGCGGCCAGAATCTGCTCGCCAAAACCGAGCGCAAATTCTTCATCCCATGGGACAAAGCGGTAGTGGGGGCGGCCTACGAAGGCGCTTTCAATGCCCAATACGAATGATATCCGCTTCCTGAAACGCTTGCCGACAGTCTTATTTCTCGCGTTCGTCATCCTTTCCGCCAATACACAGGATATTCCGCTTCCGCAGGGGCAGGTTTCCGAAGGCATAGCCACGATCATGGTCAACGGCACGGTGCTCGGAGATCTTGTCGTCCGACTGGTCGATGGCTCTCCCGTGTTGCCGGCCGATGATGTCAGGACATGGCTTTCCGCGAACATGAAGCCCGAGGAGTTTTCCCGCGTCTTCGATCAGGTTCTCCCCGGAAAGCCCTATCTCGGGGTCGACGAATTGACCGGCGCAGGGTTGAAGGCAGAATGGGATGAAGGCAGCCTGGTTTTTTCCATTTCGGTTCCTCCGCAATTCTCCCCCGTGAAGCAGATCCAATTGGTGAAGGATGAGGTGCCGCTCGCGGGG
>CAZRYP010000137.1:0-6589 GCA_964604295.1 uncultured Treponemataceae bacterium | reverse complement strand
GAGGAAAAGCGGACGCGTGCCCGCGGCGCCGAGTTCTTCGATGCGGTCCCAGTGTGAAGGCGTGAAATGATCCGTCAGCGCGAGAAAATCGAGGCCGCGATCGAGGGCTACGCGTCTGATGGTGGCCACATCGGCGCGGCCCGTGCTCATGTCCGAATGGAGGTGGAGTTCGCCGCAATACCAGCCCGGCCCGGATTCGGGAATCGCGGGAACCTTCGTCCGCGCAGGTGGGCGGCGAAACCGCCTGCCCGGCCGGCTCAGTTTCCACGCGGATCCGGATCGGAAGAAGTTCGCCGAGGATGCGCTTGTGAAGGATGAGCTTCCATCTGCCCTTGTCCGGTCCGCAGGCAGGGGTTTCGCCGCCCACAGGGTAGCGGAGGGTCGCGGCTCCTCTCGAAGGCTCCGATGCGCGGGTGAGCCGCACCCTGCCCTCGGGGCCGTAGAGAGCGATCGGTAACTGGACCGCCCCGGCGCTCTCGAACGAGATCGCCAGGAATGCGGATAACCCGCCGCCCGCCGCGGGAAGATCCAGGTCCAGCGGGATGAACGCGTAGGAGGCGGACTGCAGTTCCCCCGACATGCCGGGGATCAGTGTCATTGTCTTGTCGAACATGATCTCCGGCATATCACCCCGCGCTCGCATGATGACCAAGATTGACCGCCCGGGCCGCCCCCTGTCAACCTCCCGCGCCCCGCTGCCGGGATGGGGGATGTAGGGGGATAACCGGGCGGCCGACCCGGATCAGCGGAGGAAGGACTTGGTCGCCTTCAGCTCGTCGATTTCGGCCTGGAATTCCTTGTTCGCCGCGTCGAGCGTCTTTTTGGCATCGTCTCCCTTGAGGATTATGCGGGCGATGACATCGTTCATCCGGTTGAAGATGTCGCGGATATTCTTGGTCGTGGAAGGGGCGGCCCTGCCGTAGGCCATCTGGCTGATCATCCTCGCGTAATTCGGATTCTTCTTGTGGAAGTCGAGGATCTCGGGCCTGGAAAGTACGCTCTGCCTGACGGGGAGGTTGCCGGTCTGCATGTAGAATTCCGCGGCGACCGCCGGTCCGGTGATGTACTGGAGGAACTTTCCGGCAGCGGCCGCTTCAGCCGCGCTAGCCGACGAGGTGACCGCGAAATTTCCTCCGCCGAGGGTGATGGCGTTTCCGCCCTTCCCCGCGGGAAGGGGCACGAATTCCCAGTTGTACTTGAGCAGGTTCATGGCGGTCGGCGTGAAGGATGTGGTTTGGAACACAGAGGCGACCTTTCCCTGGATGAAAGCGCCGTTCTGTTCCTCGAAACCGCCGACGAGCACGGGCTGCATCGCCAGCAGCTCATCCGTGTACATCTTCCTGAAGTAGGTCATCATGTCCACGACTTCCGGCGCGTTCAGCATGACTTTGCCGTCGGGGCTGGCCACCTGGGCTCCCCAGGTATAGGCGATTCCGTCCCACAGGAACTGGTGGAAGAACGCGTATCCATAGTAATAGCCCTTGCCCATGGCCTTGGCGAACTGCTCCGCCTGCGAGCGGAACTCGCCCCAGGTCTTCGGCGCCGCCTGGATCCCCGCCTGCTTCAGCAGGTCCATGTTCATGTACATGCCCTGGGTGCTTCGGTTATAGGGAACGGCGTACAGGCTTCCCTCGAACTTCAGGTCCGCCAGGAGGGAGGGGTAATAGTCCGCCACCACTTCCCTGGGAAGGATCCCGTCGAGATCGGCCAGCAATCCTTGCTGGGCGTAGAACGCCACGTCGAGGTAGTCGACGACGAGCATCGAAGGCAAATTCTTCGCGCTCACCGCGGCGACCACCTTTTCGCGCAGGGCGCTGTAGTTGCCCTGATGCACGACTTCCATCAGCACATCTTGCTGACCCGCGTTGAACTTCGCCACCTGGGCGTCGAAGGTTTTCGCCTTCGCCCCGGTGAGCGAACTCCAGAGCACTACCTTGACCGGCGCGGCGAATGCCGCGGAAACCGCGAGCACGAGCGCCATCGTGGCAATCAGTGTTCTCTTCATGACCAAAGCCCTCCCTTATCCCCGCGTCCCGCGGGGATCTTCAAATCTTGAGCCCGCCCTGCAGATATTCATCGGTGAAATATTTCTGCAGGAAGGCATACATGAGCATGAGCGGAATCATCACGATGACCGCGGCGGCCATCAGGATGTGCCATCGGGTGCCGCCTTCCCCGACTTCCTTCATCATGACCACTCCCACGGGGAGCGTCCTCATCCTATCGCTCGTCGTCATCAGCAGGACCCAGAAATAATCGTTCCAGCGCCACTTGAAGGCCATGATCGCGAAGGCGGCCACCGAGGGACTCGCCATCCTGCCCAGTATGGAAAAGGCGATCCTCAGGTGACCGGCGCCTTCGATCCTGGCCGCCTCGGCATAGTCCTTCGGGATCGAGAGGAAGGTCTGCCTAAGGAGGAAGACTCCGAAGGCGTCCACCGCGAAGGGAATGATGAGTCCCCGATAAGTGTCGAGCCATCCGAGCCTGGATATGACCGCGTAGGAAGGAACGACCGCGACCTGGGACGGAATCATGAGGACGATGAGCACCAGGGTAAAGACGAAATTCTTTCCGGGAAAACGGAGATTGGTGAAGGCGTAGGCGCAGAGTATCGCGTTCAGGACCTGGAGGAGGGTGGCCGCGAGGGCGGTGGAGATGCTGTTGAAGGTATAGATGCCGAAGGGCGCCGATCTCCAGGCTTCGGCGTAGTTCCCGAACGCGGGCGGCCAAGGCAGGCGGAAGGGTTTGGCGAGCACGGCGCTGATGTCGGGCTGGAGGCTTGTCACCAGCATCCAGAGGAAGGGGGCGGACACGAGGAGGGCGAGCGCGATGAGGAAAGCCCAGGCGGCCGTATCGGCCGCGGACATGGCGCGCCGCTTACTCATTGTCGGCCCACTTCGAGGACAGCTTCCGCTGGAGCACGGTCACCGAGAGCACAAGCGCGAAGAGAATGGCCGAAAGCGCCGAGGCGTAGCCGGCTTTGGCCTTCACGAAGGCGGTCTGGTAAATGTACAGGTTCATGACCATCGTGGTGCCGTAGGGACCGCCGCCCGTCATGACCGAGACGATATCGAAGACCTGCATCGCGGAGATGAAGGACGTGAGTATGAGGAAAAACGTGGTCGGCCGGAGAAGGGGAATCGTGATCCTGAAAAGCTGCTGCCGCCGATTGGCTCCGTCGATGCTCGCCGCGTCGTATATTTCGCCGGAGATGCCCGACATCCCGCTGTGGTAGATGAGCATCACGTAGCCCAGGCTCCTCCACACGCTCAGCGAGATGACTATCCACATCGCGTACTCGGGGGTGAGGAGCCAGCGCGGGCTCTCGCGCCCGAGCAGGGTGAAAATCTGCCCCGCCAGTCCGCCCTCGGGATCGAATATCCATATCCAGAGCAAGGCGACCGCCGAGGCGGTGGTGATGTTGGGGATGAAGAACAGGGTCTTGAGCGCGGTGCCCAGGGGACCCCTGCGCCGGTACAGCGCCGCGGCGAGGGCGAATCCGAGCACGAGGGAAAGAAGAGAGCTCCAGACAGTGAAGAACAGGGTCTGTCCCAGGACCTGCCAGAACTGCGGAGCGACGAAAATCGCCTTGTAGTTCATCAAGCCCACGAACTTCTTGACCGGCGAGAAGAAATTCCACGAGGTGAGGCTCAGGTAAAAGTTGTAGAACAGAGGATAATACTTGAAGAGCGCGAAGATGAGGAAAGATGGCGCGAGGAAGGCCGCGGCGACGAGGGTTTCCCTGCCTAGACGAGATGTGCCGCCCTTCGCCGCCCTTGCGCCCGCGGTACTCAACGCTCCCCCTCCGTCCTGCCTTCCCGGGCGAGAATCCGGTCGAGGACTGCCCTCGATGCGGCATAGGTGGCATCGACGCCGTCCAGCTCGAGGCTCTTGTCCAGGTGCCGCCCCGCGAGGGGGTTGTCGGATACGTAATGGATAATGCCCAGGTCGATGCCCGGCACTCTCAGGGACACCGTCTCCTGTTCGGGATAGCGCTTGGGTCTGGCGATTTCGTACATCGCCGCGAGGTACGGTCCCGCTTCCATTTCGAGATCCGTGATCCCCGCGGAGAGAAACGCGTTGAGCATCTGCCTGTTCTGGAGGAAGGTGCCGAGCACCGTGACCGCCTTCTGGTTGTCGTAGATGGCGTGGGCCGAGGAGTCGAGATAGGGCTGGACATCGTTCACGCGGATGCAGTTTTCGAAGAAGTACTGGTTTCTCGTATGCTGGTCTATGATGGACGAGGGGATGATGATGTCGCCCCTGTCGGCGAACAGGGAAGCCGCCTTCCCGATGACATAGACTCCCTTGATCGTGGCGATATGCTCGGCGAGCTTGTTGAGGAGGAAGTAGGCTGTCCTGCCGAGTGGGTAATCGATATTGAGGACCATGGCATCGGTGTCGGCCAGCGCCTTCAGGCGCGACGCGTAGGCCCCTCCCATGCCCGAAGCCGCCAGGACCCGCAGATCGACTACCTGTGTCGGGATATCCAGGGTTTTCTTGGCGGGTATCCGTCTCACGCCCACCCTGACTTCATGCGCGATGCGCTGTGCCGCCCTGATTCCCCTTCCGTCCCGCTGTTCATATTTCATGAGAAGGTAGTAGAGGAGGGAGGTATCCTCCTCCGGGGGAGTCTTCTCCACGAGGCGGGCAAGATCCTTGTCCGCCCGGGCGAAGGCGAGGATTTCGCTCCTGTTCGCTTCGGCGAATCCGCTCAGCAGATTGATCAGGCTGTGCGTATTGCTCGAGACAAAATACACCGGCCTTTCCTCGATTCCCGGGCAGGCGGCCTGGATCTGCCGCCACCAGGTTTCGGTTTCCCTCCGGTACCTGCAGTATGATGCCTCGAAATTCCTGACGTACAAGTCCAAGGGCTTGGCCTTCATGTCCTTCAGCGTTCCAAGCAGGTCTTCGGAAAACGCCGAGGCGAACCTTCCGGCCTCGCCGGGCCCAAGTCCCAAAAGCGAAGTCAGCAGGGCGTTCCGCCCGGTCTCGCCGACGGGGATTCGGTCGGGCAACTCCTTGCCTCCCAGGAGGGCATGCGCCTTGTTCCACTCGATCTGCAGGGCAAGGAGGGAGGGGATTATGTCATCGACGTCCGACTTGCTCGCGATGAAGCAGATGAGCGTCTCGGCGCCGTCGTGGAGGTAGCGCCGCCTGCGAGATTTCGCGAACACTTCCGTCCACGCGGACATCGGCACCCCGCTTTCCTCGAGGATGCTTTCCGACTGTCCGAGCAGGATGCGCTGGACTTTCGTGACGCAGGAGGGGAGCCTCTGGGCGGCGTAGCTCAACGCCCCGCAATCCAGGCCGGAATCCGACGCGCGCGGGTGGATCGTCGGTTCCATCATGCGATAGGCTTCTTCCAGCCGCCTCAGGGGAACCGCTCCCGTGCTCGACAGGGTTATGTAGGTGAGCTGTACGAAGTTCCTGATCCGTTCGTTGTCTTCCAGGAAGATGGGATGGTCCATGGATCACTCCCCTCCGGCCGCGAGCGAGCCGCGCAGTTCCATGAGCAATGCGCCGAGCATGCTTTTGCCCGTGCCGTCGGCGCCCGCGCCCCAGAAATAGTCTTTCTTGGAGTTTTCGATGAGGGTTGCCTTTCCCGTCGCGACGAGCAGCCTTCCCAGTTCCGGGTGCTGACCGAACTTGGCCGCGAGCGCGCGGCGCATCACCTCGACCTTGTATTCAGTCCAGTCCGGCCTGAGCGCGCAGGCCGGATCATTGCCGAGACGCTTGGCTTCGTCGGCGGTGGGCGCCAGCCGTATACGCTCGGAGAAAGCCTGATCCAGCGTTTTCGCGGCCTGGTAGAAGTGCTCCACCGTCGGCCATTCCTTGCCATCGAGGCGGAGAGGAGAGAGATAGAAATTCGAGAGGAATCCGTTCTGCTCGTACTCATAATAAAACCTGACCTCATCCATTCCATGCCCCTCATACAGGTAATATCATAAATGTTATAACAACTGTATAGGGCAGGACGGAGGTATTGTCAAGTGAGGAATTTCACTATTCGCGCGAAAGGAAAGTCATCCGCCGGAGCGCCTCATTTTTTCCGCTGGAGCCATTTCAGAAGGATGAAGTTGGCCACGCCCACGAGAGCCATGAGGCCGATGAGGATGGGATAGGAAGTTTTCCAGTTGCCCTGGCCCGTCATCATGGTCCACTCCGACATGCCGCCTATGCCGGCTATCAGGCTGAGAGGCATGAAGATCGTGGTTATCAGCGTCAGGCGATTCACCGAACGGTTGGTGCGGTTCGCCGATTCGGCCATCGCGTTGCTCGAGAGGGAAAGCTGGATCTGCACCAGGTTCGTCATCGTCTCCCGGCTGGCCTCCACGAGCTCCACGAATTTCGCGAGGTGATCGTAGAGATTGCTGAAATAAGCCAGGTCTTCCTTCTGGATCAGCACGCTGTCGTGCCTGCAGATCCTCGCCAGTATCTCGCGTTCGTGGAAGAGGCTCTTCCTCATGACCAGGAGGTTCTGCCTGATTCCCTGCAGTTCCGCGTGGTCCACGGGGTCTTTTTCGCCGAGGATCAGGTCCTCCAGTTTGGCTATCCTGTCCCCTATGCTCTCGACGGCCGAGAATTT
>CAZRYP010000136.1:0-6707 GCA_964604295.1 uncultured Treponemataceae bacterium | reverse complement strand
AAAGCATTTAAATGGTATCAAAGAGATATTATTCTCACAAGATTAATTCTATCAATTGGAAAGACAATAAGGATAAATATGCGTTTTCGAAAACTTGGAAATACTGAATTAATGGTATCGGAAATCGGATTAGGATGTTCAGGATATTGGGGGGATAAGGCTTTTCCTGAAAGGAAAGCAATTGGTATTATTGAAAAAGCATATGAGTTAGGTATTAACTTCTTTGATACAGGGCATAATTATTCTAATTTTCATGCTGAGCCAAGGTTAGGCAGAGCATTGAAAAAAGTATTGAATAATAGTCCCAGGAATAAGATTATCATCTCGACAAAGGCAGGCAGTAAAGCTGGATATGCTCCAACAGTTGCCGATAACGACACTCGTTTTTCTGATTTCACTGCGGAGGCGATTGAGAAATCATGCATTGAATCTATAAATAATCTCCAATGTGAGTATTTAGATGTATTTCAATTACATGGTTTTGATAAAAAAACATTTTCTGAGGAGTTGGCAAGATGTTTGCAGGAATTGAAAAAGAAAGGATTGGTTAGAAGTATTGGCGTAAATACTCACTTTAAAGATGATCTTATATTTGTCTCTTCTTTCCCGGAAGTTTTTGATATGGTTCTTACTGATTGTAATGTACTGGAATTAGACAGGTATGATCTTATAAATATGCTATCCAGTAAGGGTATTGGTGTTGTTGTGGGTACTGTTTTGGCACAAGGACATCTAGTTAAAAGAAAAATAGGTGCTTTACACGACGGATCTTACCTTTGGTATCTGGCGAGAACAATTTTAAAACCTACTACTCGAGACTTTTTCAGGTTTTCAAAACCAATGAGGAAAGTACTATCATCAATTCCAGAAATGTCTGCTGCGCAAGCTGCTTTTTCTTATATTCTGCAGAATCATGATATTTCCAGCTGCATATTCGGTACTACTAATATTAAAAATCTTATTGAAGTAGTTGAATCATCCAATAAAAAACTGACTGATTTAAGTAAGAAAAAAATTGAAGACACCTTCAATGCCCTAAACTTGCACTTAAGCCGATGAAACTGTAAATACCTAAATCTGCATGGTTCGAGCAATTAGCCAAGTAATAGTTGGCAATATTTTCAGGAGACAAGCAATGAATGCTTCTGTTCGTTTTTTTGATATTCTTTTTTCCGGATTAGCATTATTGGTTTTAGTTCCTTTCATATTACCGATTATGATAGCCCTAAAATTGACTGGAGAGCATCATATCTTCTATTTACAACCTCGCGTTGGGAAAGGAGGGATTGAGTTCAATATCATCAAGTTTGCTACGATGCTTGAAAACAGTCCGAATTTGCCCGGAGGTTTTATTACACAGTTGAAGGATCCAAGAGTTTTACCTATGGGCCATTTTTTGCGAAAGACAAAGATCAATGAGCTTCCGCAGCTTCTCAATATTTTTATTGGTCAGATGAGCATTGTGGGCCCTCGACCGATTGTAGCACAGCATTTGGCTTTATACCCGGAGAAGACTAGAGAAGCGATCTTGACGATGACACCAGGCTTGACCGGGATCGCCTCCTTGATTTTCAGGGATGAGGAAGGTGTTCTCGATAGAGTGGGAGGAGATAGAAAATACTTTCATGATAAAGTGATCACTCCTTTCAAAGGCGAACTTGAACTCTGGTGGTCCAAGCATCGTACGATTGGGAATTATTTCAAGGTTATATTTCTCACTGCGTGGGCGCTGTTCAGCCCTCGTATATCACTGTGGAAGAAGTGGTTCAAAGATTTGCCCGAACCACCTGAAGTTTTAAAACTGAATGGGGCTTAACCCCACTTATTCGGAGTACTCATGGATTCAATTCTGGATGTTATCGGCCGAACTTCCGAACTCTTCGCCGCCGACCTGGCCTCACACGAAGCCGATCTATCCCGCCTTGTTAGAGCCTCACGTTTTCTTGTCATTGGCGGCGCCGGTTCCATCGGACAGGCGGTCACGCGGGAGATTTTCAGACGTGATCCGAAGCTGCTACATGTGGTGGATATCAGCGAAAACAACATGGTCGAACTCGTTCGAGATCTACGCTCATCCATTGGCTATTCGTCAGGCGAATTTGCCACCTTCGCCATCGACGCAGGGAGCGGGATTTTCGATGCCTTTATCGAGAATGGTCCAGGCTACGATTATGTGCTCAATCTTTCCGCGCTGAAGCATGTGCGCAGCGAGAAGGATCCTTACACCTTGATGCGCATGGTCGACGTCAATGTGTTCAACACCGACAAGACCATGAGGCAGGCCGCAGCGGCGGGAGCCAGGAAGTATTTCTGCGTGTCGACGGACAAAGCAGCAAATCCCGTGAATATGATGGGCGCCAGTAAACGTATCATGGAGTATTTTCTGATGCGCCGGAGTCTGGAACTACCCGTTTCCACCGCCCGCTTTGCCAATGTGGCTTTCTCGGACGGCAGCCTTCTGTACGGTTTTAATAGGCGCCTGGAGAAGGACCAGCCAATTTCCGCACCCAATGATGTCAGGCGCTACTTTGTCACGCCCAAGGAATCCGGCGAGCTCTGCCTAATGTCCGCCCTCCTGGGCGAAAACCGCGATCTCTTCTTTCCCAAGCTCGACGCGGAGGCGAATCTCATAACGTTTTCCGAGATCGCGGAACGGTATCTGAGGCGTCGGGGCTATGAACCCGTGGAGTGTTCGAGCGAGGACGAAGCTCGCGCCCGTGTGGGCGAGTTGAAAGCGCAGGGCAAATGGCCTGTTTTCTTTTTCGCGAGCGACACGACAGGCGAAAAGGACTTCGAGGAGTTCTTCACCGATAAAGAAAGCCTCGATATGGCGCGCTTCGAATCCATTGGTGTCATCAAAAATGATCCATCCTATGACGCTCCTGCTCTCGAACGCTTCGAGTCCAAGATCCGCGCCATGCGCTCGCGTGGGCGCTGGACGCGCGCCGAGCTCATCGATCTTTTCAACGCCACCATCCCCGAATTCGCCCACAAAGAAACCGGCAAATTCCTCGACGCCAAGATGTAAGTTAACAAACGGGGTCTGACCCCAAATTTCAACTTTATTGCATTTTGATCGACACGAGGTTACACTTAGTGTTACTTACTGTCGATCGGGGATGGAATGCAACCAGTCAAAATCTTTACTGAGACACTCGCGCGGCTCGCCGACCGCGAGCACTACCTTTTCTCGCTGCGCGATCTCCACGCCCTTTTGCCCGAGTCCTCCTACGATACCTTCAAGACCCTTGTTTCCAGGGCGTCGAGGACGGGATCGCTGAGGCGACTGTGCAGAAATCTTTATATCTACGAAAAGGTGGATTACCCGAGAGATAGAGTGCTGTTCCATGCCGCGGCTCGCCTTCGCGCCGAGTATTTCAATTATCTGAGTCTTGAAACTGTGCTATCTGACGCGGGCCTTATTTCCCAGATACCATTTTCCTGGATTACGGTCATGAGTTCTGGCCGATCCGGAAAAATTGAATGCGAGGGTTTTGGCACTATTGAATTTATCCATACGAGCAAGGCGCCCAAGTGGCTTACTTCTGAGCTCACCTGGGACGGACCATGTCGACTTTGGCGCGCGTCCCCGACCCTCGCGCTCGCCGATATGCGTTCGGCTAAACGGCCGATGGATCTTGTCGCTCAAGGGGAAAACCGATGAGTCTCTTCGACGCGCTCGTCGATGAAGCGATCCGCAATAGCCCTGAACTTGCGGTGCTCAGGCCTGTCGTCGAAAAGGAATTGCTCCATCACGATATTTTAAGAGTGATGAGCGATACGGGCTTGTTGGTCCGGCTCACCTTCATCGGAGGCACCTGTCTTAGAGCTTGTTACGGTTCTGAGCGGCTCAGCGAGGACCTCGATTTTACGGGAGGGGCCGACTTCGATCACTCCGATCTCTCTGGACTAGCGAAAGCGCTGGTACAGGGGCTTCAGGAGAAGTATGGATTGCCCGTTGAAGTATCGGAACCGGTCAAGGAAACCGGAAACGTCGATACATGGAAGGTAAAAATACAGACCAGGCCAGAGCGCAAAGACCTGAAAGCCCAACGTATCAATATCGACATCTGCGCCATTCCCAGTCATGATGCTCGGCCTATGATGCTTCGCAATCGATATGGCGTGGATATGGGCACTTCGGGGCTCATTCTTCGCGCGCAGAGCCGGGAGGAAATCCTCGCCGATAAATTCATCGCTCTGGCCTTCAGACCGAATAGAATTAAAAACCGCGATCTATGGGACATTGCTTGGCTCGAGCGGCAGGGTGTTATAGTGAATGCCAATTTTATTGCCCGCAAAATAGTCGATCATCATAAAACGACGTCAGAGTTTTTGGCTTCGCTCACGGCGCGCATTGGGCTTATCAGCGGTGACTCTTCGATTCGGGAAGACTTCCGGAACGAGATGCGTCGGTTCCTCCCGTCGGGAACGATCGTCGAAACCGCTCTCTCCAACGATTATTGGCTCTACCTCCAAGCCATTATCGCCGATGACCTGCAAAAGTTAACAAACGGGGTCTGACCCCACATTTTAACTTTTAGGACAGCCCATGCCATCAAAGTCCATGTCCACACTTGCGTCCATGCTCATTCGCCTCTTCGACATTATTTTTGGGGCTGACGTAGATAAACTTCTAGATCTCGCACCATTTTCGTAGAATCTTCAGCTGATTCACAGGTGTCCCATAGTTGAATCGGAACTCACATTCTTTCAAGAACAATGGGAAGTTTTTCTTGTCAATCCCATTGTATTTTCTTAAGACTCTCTTAGCTTGATTCCAAAAGTTTTCAATTCCATTGATATGATTTTTCTTGTCAGCGAAAGCTTCTGAATGGTTAATTCGATGGTGATGAAATTCAGTTACATCCAACGCATCATAACTACGATATGTATCAGTGTAGACAACACTGTCAGGCTTGATTTTATTGGCTATAACCGGCATTAAAGTCGCAGCCTTGGTATTCTCGACCACTACTGTATAAACCTTGCCATGACGCTTTAGCATGCCAAAGACGACAACTTTACCTGTAGCGCCACGGCCACGTTTCCCTTTGCGTACACCGCCGAAATAGCTTTCGTCTATTTCGATGTCACCATTGAATATTTCTGCAGCTTCCTGGGCAAGATAAATGGCTATAACCTGCCTTACTTTTCGGTAAAACAAGATAGCAGAATTGGGTTGAATCCCGAGTAAATTTGCTGCTGATCTAGCGGTTACTTCGAGCACAAAATACTCAAGTAATCGAAACTGAGTGCTTTTCCTTAACCTGCAATGATTTATGGTCACTTTTAGAGTCTATCACAGGACTTTATCTACTGCAGCCCCTTATTTTTTCATTCGTCGCCATGCTTATTCTCTTCCCTTTCATGTTGCCCATCATGATCGGCCTGAAGTTCACGGGCGAGCACTATATATTCTACCTGCAGCCCCGCGTCGGCTCGGGCGGTCGCGATTTCAATGTTTTCAAGTTCGCCACCATGCTTAAAAACAGTCCCAACTTGCCGGGCGGTGTCCTCACGCAAAAGAACGATCCGCGTATCCTGCCCATGGGCAATTTCCTACGCAAGACGAAGATCAATGAGCTCCCTCAGCTCGTCAATATCTTCTTGGGTCAAATGAGCTTCGTCGGCCCTCGCCCGCAGGCGAGACGTCACTATGAGCTGTATTCGGCACCGGTCCGCGCGGCAATCGACGCTGTGCCGCCCGGGCTCACGGGCATTGGTTCCGTGGTTTTCCGTGACGAAGAGTCTATCTTGGACGAGGTTCAAGGTGATCGGGACCACTTTCATGACACGGTCATCGCTCCTTACAAGGGCGATCTCGAGGTTTGGTGGACGCGGCACAGGAGCCTCGGCAACTATTTCAAACTCATCTTTCTAACCACTTGGTCCCTGGTGAGCCCGCGAACGCAACTGTGGACAACCTGGTTTGCGGATCTGCCTAAGCCCCCCGCTGAGTTAAAATTCGGGGTCTGACCCCAAATTTTAACTTTTTGAATCGCTCACCACCCCTCCCTGCGTATGGATATCGTATGCGGAGGTGCCTGGTCATGTCGCGATTGCTGCGAACGAATCGCATCGGTCTCTACCATGTCATCAACAGGGGTGTCGAGAAGCGGTTGATCTTTCTGGACAATCTTGATCGTCTGCGATTCTTGAGTCTGGTTGATGGGCAGAAAGCGGTCTTTGGTTTCGATGTCGTCGCCTACTGCCTTATGCCGAATCATTATCACCTGTTGCTCGAGATGAAGGCTGAGAATCTTTCGTTCGCGCTCAAGCGCCTTGACCAGGACTATACGCAATATTTCAATCGTAAATACCATCGCGTCGGCTCTCTATGGCAGGGCCGCTTCAAATCTTGGTTTGTTCACGATGAAAAGTACCTTAACGTCCTTATAAAATACATCGAGCGAAACCCAATTAAAAAGGGCATGACATCGCGGATTGGCGAATACCGCTGGGCGAGTTCAGCCACGGAAAATCCCGCGCTCAGTAAAGATGAAATCGCCCAACTTACGGAATTCTTCAGCACGAAGTTTCTGCCACGGGTCGAAGCCTCCGGGGCCGCCGAAGCTGCCATGCGGAAATCGCTCCCGCAGCACTTCCTTATAGCGAATTTAGCGCGTAAACGCGATGGTTTAAAGCGTGCGGCCCGCGACAAAGCCATCGAGAGCGCCCTTCGTGATGGCTACAGCCAATCGCAA
>CAZRYP010000135.1:0-6718 GCA_964604295.1 uncultured Treponemataceae bacterium | reverse complement strand
CGCCTGTCTCCGGGGAATGAGGAGGATGCCCCCGGGAAAAGCCGCGGCCGCCCGGGAACCGGGCGGCCGCAAATGCCTTCTTGGCTCGAGAAGCCGGCTATTCGGGAATCAGATTATACCCAACTTCTTCCCAGCCTTTTCGAAAATGTCGAGGACTTTTTCCAGCTGGGCCCTTGTGTGCGTGGCCATATAGGAGGTCCTGAGGAGAGCCATGCCCTGGGGAACGGCGGGAGAAAACACGGGATTGCAGTAGACTCCGTTGTCGAATAATTCCTTCCACAGGCGGAAGCAAGTCTCGTCGTCCCCGATGATAATGGGGATGATGGGGGTCTGCGTGTCCCCGATGTTGAAACCGAGCTCCCTGTAACTCTTCAGCATGAAGGCGGCGTTCTCCCACAGTTTTTCCACGTGCCAGGGTTCCGTCTCCATCACTTCCAGGGCTGCGAATGCCGCCATGGCATTGGGCGCGGGCAGGGAGGCGGAGAAGATGAAGGAGCGCGCGGTGTGCTTGATGTAGTTGATGACATCCTTGTCTCCCGTCACGAATCCTCCCAGGGAGGCGAAGCTCTTAGAGAACGTGCCCATGGTGAGGTCCACGTCCTTGGTCAGGCTGAAATGCCAGGCAGTACCCCGGCCGCCGCCGAGGACGCCGAGGGAGTGGGCATCGTCGACATACAACCTCGTGCCGTGCTTCTTGCATATCTTCACGAGCTTTGGGAGATCCACGATGTCGCCGCCCATCGAGAAGACGCCATCCACCACGACCATGGTGCCGTTCTCCTGGGGAATCTTGTCGAGTATCCTGTCGAGCTGTTCAAGATCGCCGTGCACGAAGCGCTTGACTTCGCCCAACCCCAGCCTGCAGGCATCGACTATGGAAGCATGGTCGTCCTTGTCGGTGATGGCGATATCGTTGCGTCCGATGAGGGAGGAAATCGCCCCCAGGTTGGTCTGCATCCCTGTGGAAAAGACGAGGGCCGCGTCCTTCCCGACGAAGGCGGCCAATCTCTCCTCGAGCTCGATGTGCAGCTTGAGGGTTCCATTGAGGAACCGGCTGCCCGTACAGGAGGGGCCGAACTCCCTGAGGCCTTTCATCGCCGCTTCCCTGACTTTGGGATGCATCGTGAGTCCGAGGTAGTTGTTGGAGCCGATCATGATGATCTTGTGGCCGTGGAAGGAGACTTCGGTTCCCTCCATCCCGTCAAGAGGCTGAAAATAGGGATAGATTCCCTTTTCGATGGCCTGCTTGTCGAGATCCCATTCGAAGCATTTTTGGAAGATGTCCATTCAGGACCTCCGGTACCGCGCCGGAGTTGTTCCCCGCGCGGGAAAATAGCCGCCGCCGGTGAATGCCGGGAGGGCTCATCGCGCAGGCCGTTTTTCGATGCCTAGCGCCGTTTCATTCTACCGGGGATGCCGCATCCGGGTCAATTGAGGATTCCGGGACGAGGCCGACGGCTGGCTCAAGGACTGCGAAGGGCGGAAACCGACGATCTAGCGCTTCTTCATGCCGGGCCTGAAGACGGTCTTGAGGATAGCCGCCAGGCTTGAAGTCTTCTGTTTCTGTGTCGGGGCGAGCGGGACACCGGAGAAGGCGAAGACATCATTCTCGTTGCCTACGACGAGAAGAAGGTCATTGTCCGCGAGAAGGTAATCCCTTTCGAAGCTGCGATAAGCCGTCGTGTTCTCCGAACGGATGGCCACGACGTTGATTCCGTTCTTCCTTCGCAGATCCGCTTCGATGATGGTCTTCCCCGTGAGCGAGGTTGGGACGTGGACTTCAGCCATCACGAGATCCCCGCCTATCGGCACGAAGTTGTAGAGGCTGTCCGACAGGATGAGGGGCACGATGCGGGCAGCGGCTTCCCTATCGGAATTCACCACCCTCGTGGCGCCAAGAACCTTCAGGATTTCGCTCCGCTCGTCCGACTCGGACTTGACGATGATTTCCTCGACGCCCAGTTTTTTCAATCTGTGCGTCACAAGCAGGGAAGCCTCGATGTCGGAGGAAAAATCCACGACCGCGACATCGACCGCCTCGGGAAGTATCCTCTGGAGGGCTTCCTCGTCCAGGACATCGGCCACGTAGGCCGTTTTCACCATATCCTTGACCCTGTCGATGAGCACCGGATCCTTGTCGATGACGACGATCTGGTCCGTCACGCGGGAAATGCTTTCCAGCATGCTCATTGCGAGCGAGCCCAGTCCTATGAACGCATAATGTCGCATTGAGTCCTCCGCAACCTAAATCATGATATCCGCCGAAGGCAGTCCGGCATAGCCTTCCACATCCCTGCCCGTCCTGGGAAGGGCAAGGGCGAAGAGCCCCACCCTGCCGACGAACATGGTAATTATCAAAACGATTTTCGACGCCGGATGCAGGGAGAAGGTTATGCCCTTGCTCAAGCCCACGGTCCCGAAGGCCGAGATAGTTTCGAAAAGCGCGTCGGCCAGGTGGAGGGCGTTTCCTGCCCGCGATTCGACGATGATCATCACGACCGATGCGGCGATGACGATGAAGAGGCCTTTCACCACGACTCCCACCGCCTTGTATACGGTGCGAGGCATGATGCTCCGGCCTATGTGGTTGATGTGATCGCTCGAATCCTTGTAGCTGAATGCCGTCATCAGGAGGATGAAGAAGGTGGTCGTCTTGACGCCGCCTCCCGTGGAAGCGGGCGAGGCGCCGATGAACATCAGGATCATCGTGAGCAACTGGGAGCCCTGGGAGAGGCTGCCCTGGGCTATGGTATCGAAGCCCGCCGTCCTGGGCGTCACGGACTGGAAGAGGCTGGCCATGATCTTCTGCGGAAATGCGAGGGCTTCCATCGACCCATGGTACTCGAGGAGAAAGAACGCGGCGGCTCCGCCAAGAAGCAAGGCTCCCGTTGTCTTGAACACGATGGCCGAATGATAGGAAAGATGCCTCTTCTCGCCGCTCAGCAGCTTCCTCAAGTCCCTGATCACGATGAAGCCTATGCCTCCCAGGATGATCAGGAGCATGGTAGTGAAATTCACGACAGGGTCGGAGACGAATCTTTCGAGGCTGTCGGGGAAGGTCGAGAAACCGGCGTTGCAGAATGCCGACACGGCATGGAAAACGGCGTCGAAGATCGAGTAACCGAGGGCGCGGAACCGTATTCCGTAAACCAGGAATCCTACCGCCTCGAAGGCCAGGGTGTATTTCAGGATCGAGCGGATGATGATCTTGGGCTGATACTCCACCTCGGAAAGGGAGTAGTCGCCGATCACGCCCTTGCTGACTATGGATATCCTCCGCCGAGGCAGCGCCAGGAATAGAGTGCCGAAGGTGATGATGCCCAGTCCGCCGGTCTGGATGAGGATCATGATGACTATCTGTCCTGCGCGGCTGAATTGGGCCGTATCGACAGTGATGAGGCCCGTCACGCAGACAGCGCTCGTCGACGTGAAGAGGGCGTCGACATAGCCGAGCCTGCCCGATGTATAGACGCCGGGGATGACGAGGAGGAAGGATCCCAAAAGGATGGCTGACACGAAGAACGCGAGTATGAGTATCTTGTCTCGGCCTATTCTGATGTTCAAATCGGGTGGCTCCGGTGGATGATAATATCATTCCCCATCCTCCAGGGCTATAGGGAGAGGATGGTTCCCTGCCGGCTTGCCCCTTTCGGGTATCTTCCGTATTGCGGGAACACGACAGGTCGTACTATAGTGAGCATTCAATGAAAGTCATCATCGTAGGCGCCGGGACGCTCGGCATCCAGATCGCCAGGGAACTCGTCGCCGAAAACCGGGATGTCGTGATAATCGAGAGGAATCCCGACGTGGCCAAGGGCATCGCCAACGAACTCGACTGCATGGTCCAGGAGGGGGACGGGGAAAACCCGGAAGTCCTCGCCGAGGCGGGGGCGGCCGACGCCGACTGGGTCATCGCGCTGACGGGAAATGACGACGCCAACATCGGCGCCTGCGGCATCGTCGCCGAAAAATACAACCCCCCGAAAACCATAGCCCGGGTCAGGAGCCATTATTTCGGCTCCTTCCACAGCAGCAAGCGCCGCATACTCGGCGTCGATCATATCCTCAATCCGGAAGCCGAGACCGCCGAGGCGGTCGCAAGGATCATATTCAGGGGCATGTCGCCGGAAACCATCGATGTGAAGGAAGCCGGAATCCAGCTCAGGAAGATCACGGCCTCCGAGGACAAGCGCTTCCCGGGCAGGACTCTCCAGGAGGTCAGGGCGGAAGTGGGACGGGATTTCATGATCCCCGCCGTCGTGAGGGAAGGCGACTTCGTCACGCCTTCGGGACAGTTCGAGCTCCTGCCCGACGATGTCGTATATCTCCTGGGGGAACCGCGGGAATTGGACAGGCTTTTCGGCAGGACGACCCATGGATCGCTCCGCCTCAAGCTCCTCGCATTCTTCGGCGCGAGCGCGCTGTGCCGAAGCGTGCTCAAGGAACTCGGCGTGCCCGGTCCAGAGGAAGGCAAGCCCCGTAAGGGCAATCGCCGCGGCGTCGAGCACACCGCCCTTTCCCTCCTCGGCAATCCCGTCATCAAGGTGATCGACGAGAACCGCGAAAACGCCAAGATAGTCTCCAGGGAATTCCCCGACGCGGAAGTGGTGTGCAGGAATCTATCGGACGAATTTCTCATCGAGGAAGAGGGCATTGGAAGAGCCGACATCGTCCTCTGCCTCACTTCATCCCAGAGCGACAATCTCGTGACGGCCCTCGTAGCCAAGCGATCCGGCACGGCCCGAGTACTGGCCGTAGTCTTCAACGACCTCTACATGCGCCTCGAAGGCTCGATCGACATCGATGCCCTCGTGAACCAGAAATCGGTGGTCGCGGGCGCCATCCTCGATATCGTGAGAAAAGCCCATATCAGGCGGCTCCACAGCTTCGTGGAAGGCAATTATGAACTCGTCGAATTGAGCATAGGCGCCGAATTCAGCCGAGCGGGGAGCTGCGTCAAGGATCTGGGGCTGCCCAGGGGCATTCTGGTCGCCTTCGTCATCCACGAGGGACAGACTTCCATTCCCACGGGCGACACCGCCATCCAGCTCAAGGATATCGTCGGGCTCGTACTGCCCAAGGAACAGATCAGCAGGCTGGAAAGCCTTTTCGGAGCCTGAGCGTGCATCCCAAATCGCTGCTGAGGATCCTGTCTATCGTCGCCGGACTCCTCTCAGGCTTTCTCGCGATAATAGCGGTCTTTTCGGCGCTCGAGGCTGAGGCATGGAAGGTGACTTTAGCCTTCCTCATACCCGCCTTTTCCGGATTTCTCTTCCTGGGATTCATGGGTTTCATGTGCAGAAAGGATGGGAGACCTTATCTCACCAATCGGGAAGGTTTTCTTTTCGTCACCTTCACATGGCTGATGGCTTCCCTTATCGGAGCCTTCCCCCTCTTCCTGTCGGGCTATGTACCCTCCTTCATAGACGCGTTCTATGAGGTGATGAGCGGATTCACGACCACGGGAGCGAGCATACTCACGGATATAGAAGTATTGCCCCGCTCCCTGCTTCTCTGGCGCGCCACGACTCACTGGCTCGGCGGCATGGGCATCGTCGTCCTCACCGTCGCGATCTTTCCCCTCCTCGGGTTCGGCGGCCTCCGTCTCATGGAAGCGGAGGCTCCCGGTCCTTCCGTGGACAAGATAACCCCCAGGATATCCGGAACCGCCAAGATCTTCTGGTTCATTTACCTGGGTCTCACGGTCATCCAGACCCTGCTCCTCATCCTGGGCGGAATGACGTGGTTCGACGCCGTCTGCCATACCTTCGCAACCTTGGCCACGGGCGGTTTCGGCGTCAAGAACCTGAGCGTCGGTCATTACAATTCAGCCTACATAGACATCGTCATCATGATCTTCATGTTGCTTGCCGGGATGAATTTCACCCTTCACTTCAGGCTTCTGCGAGGGAAGGGCAAGCTCGTGCTCAAGGACCCTGAATTGAGGACCTATCTGGCCATCTTCGTGATCTCGACCATCATCATCGCCATAGATCTCCGAGCTCATGGCTTTTTCGCCACTTTCCCCAACGCCCTTCGCTACGCAGGCTTCCAGAGTTCCTCGATCCTTACGACGACGGGCTTCGCCACGGCCAATTTCGCCTTGTGGCCGGCCGCCTCCCAGGCTGTCCTCTTCTTTCTTATGTTCATCGGGGGCTGCGCCGGCTCCACGGCGGGCGGCATCAAGGTCATTAGGATATTCACCCTTTTCAAGATGGCGATCACCGAGATGCGTTATCTCATGAATCCCAAGGGCGTCTACGCGATATTCGTCAACGGCAAATCAATACGGAAAAATGTCGTGTACGATACGGCGGCCCTCGTTTTCCTCTATCTATGCATAATGGTGATCTCTTTCGTCCTCATAGGCATTGCCGGGTACGATATAACGACAAGCGTCACCGCCACCCTGGCCAATCTCGGGAATATCGGCCCCGGTCTCGCGCTTGTCGGTCCCGCCGCGAACTATTCCTTCTTCCCCTGGTGGGTCAAGCTCTGGCTTTCCTTCATCATGCTCGTGGGAAGACTCGAGGTGTACACGGTCCTCGTGATATTCACGAGGCCTTTCTGGCGATTCTGAGGTAGATCGATATTCTCCTCGATCCAGGGACGAGGGATTTTTGCAGGAATCGCGGCGTTGGCTGAGAGAGAATGATCCCATTGAAAAAGGCTCCCTTATGGGAGCCCTTTTTAGATAAAAAAAAGCCTGGCGACGACC